>DATKKJ010000160.1 GCA_035543055.1 Terriglobales bacterium
GGTAGTGACGGGACTTCCGCTACGAATACTCCATCCTCGTCCGCTTCGATCAGGACCCGGCACTTCAGGTGGTTGGCCATAGGCGCATTCTACTCAATCCCGAGCTTCTTCCAAATCTCGTCCACCCGCCGCTTCGTCGTCTCGTCCATCTCGATCTCGTCGGGCCAGGGGCGGGTGAAGCCTTCGGTGGGCCATTTGCGGGTGGCGTCGATGCCCATCTTGCTGCCGAAGTTGGGCAGGCGGGAGGCGTGGTCGAGCGAGTCCACCGGACCCAGGGTGAACTGGATGTCGCGCTCCGGGTCGATGTGATTAGCGACGCGAAGCACCACCTCGCGCACGTCCTGCACGTCGCAGTCCTCGTCCACCACGATGATGCACTTGGTGAACATGGCCTGGCCCATGGCCCAGATGCCGTTCATCACCTTGCGGGCATGCCCGGGATAGGACTTGCGGATGGAGACCAGCATCAGGTTGTGGAAGACGGCCTCGACCGGCAGGTTGACGTCCACGATCTCGGGCAGCGTGACCCGCATCAGCGGCAGGAACATGCGCTCCACCGCCTTGCCCATGTAGGCGTCCTCCATCGGAGGCTTGCCCACGATGGTGGTGGCGTAGATGGGGTCCTTGCGGTGGGTGACGCAGGTGAGGTGGAAGACCGGATACTCGTCTTCGAGGGAGTAGAAACCGGTGTGGTCGCCGAAAGGGCCCTCGGTGCGCAGCTCGTCGAGGTTGACGTAGCCCTCGAGGACGATCTCGGCGGTGGCCGGGACCTCCAGGTCCACGGTCTCGCACTTCACCAGTTCGACCGGCTTGCCGCGCAGGAAGCCGGCGATGAGGAACTCCTCGACGTCGGGAGGCGCGGGGACGATGGCGGCAAAGGTCAGCGCCGGGTCGGTGCCGAGGGCCACCGCGACTTCAAGTTTTCCTTTAACTCTCTTGTCGAGGGCGTCGATGGCGCCGCCGCCGGAGCGGGCCATGAGGTCAACGGCCGCAGCCGAGGGCGGCCTCGCCGCGTGAGTTGGGCCAGCAGCGGCGGCGCGCATGGCGTCGCGGTAGTGTTCGGCGGCGACCTTCTGGCGCTGCCAGTGCATGCCGGCGGTGGTGGCGTCGTACACCTGCATGCGGTACATGCCGACATTGCGCTTCCCCGTCCGCGGGTCGCGGGTGATGACGCAGGGCAGGGTGATGAAGCGGCCGGCGTCCTGGGGCCAGCACTTAAGCACGGGAAAATCCAGCAGGGAGAAACCGTTCTTCTTGATGACCTCTTTGCACGGCCCGGTGGAGACGGTCTTGGGGAAGAACTTGCCCAGGTCGGCGAGCATGGGCAGCATCTTGAGCTTGTCGAGCAGGCCCTCGGGGGCCTTGACGTCGAGGAACTGGTGGATGCGCTGGGCGATCTCGTCGAGGGAGTCCACACCCAGCGCCAGACGCATGCGGCGCTCGGAACCGAACTGGTTGATGAGCAGCCGGGCGCCGGGATGGCCCTTGAGATTGTCGAAGAGGAGCGCGGGACCGCCGGGACTTTGTCCCGGCCTGCTCGAGGGCGAGCGGGCTACAAGACCCTTGCTGACGCGGTCGGTGATTTCGGTGATCTCGAGGATGGGATCGACCTCGACGGAGATGCGCTTCAGCTCGCCGGCCTTCTCCAGAGCGGAGATCCACTCGCGAAGATCGTTGTAGGGCATGGGAACCGGCGATTATACGGGATTGGCGATCGGGGATTGGTGATTTGCGATCTGGACATCACCCGATCTGGGGGGGCGCCGCGAACGGCCGGCGTGCGGCCCGCACACTCCATTGTGACCCCAATCACAGAAGCTTGTGAGGGGCGATGATATCCCTGAGGCTGGCGCGGCCGGCCCGCGCCGGGGGACGATGCGCCACACTGCACCCGCGCGGGGATGGTTCTGGGCCACGCTGGCGCTTTCCAGCCTCAGCCTGGTGGCGCTGGTGTTCGCCTTCTGGGAACTGGTGGAGAACCGCTTCTTCCGCGACTTGGACTACGTCAGCCTGCATTACCTGTACATCAGCCGGGGCATCGCCTCTTCCATCCTGCTGGCGGCGTGGGCGGCCTGGCTGGTGATGCGCGAGCGCCGGGCAGCGGAAGAAGAGCTGAGCAAGTCGCGCGAGCGTTACCGCGGGCTGCTCGACGCCTCGCCGGGCGCGGTGGCGCTGTTCGGCGCCGACCTGCGGGTGCTGGAGTGGAACGCGTCGGCGGAGCGGCTCTACGGATATCAGCGCGACTTCGTCCTGGAACTGCCGGTCCCGACCGTGCCGCCGCAACGCCGGGCCGAACTGGCCGAATCCATGGCGCGGGTGCAGCGGGGCGAAGCGGTGCTGGACCAGGAAAGCGAGCGGGTGGACGCCTCCGGGCAGCTCATCCAAGTGCAGCTCAGCCTGCTTCCCTTCCACGAAGGCGGCGAGCTGTTCTATCTGGAGGTGGCAGCCGACATCCGGGAGCGGGTGCGGCTGCGGGAACGGCTCATCGAGTTCGAGAAGCTGACCAGCATGGGACAGATGGCGGCGGGCACGGCGCACCACCTGAATACGCCGCTGGCGGCCATGCTGCTGCGCGTGCAGATGATGCGGGGACGGATGCAGGAGCCGGCCACCGCCGAAGAACTGGAACGGCTGGAAGGCAGCCTGCGTTTCTGCCAGCAGTTCGTGCAGCGTCTGCTGGACTTCTCGCGCCGTCCTACGATGCGCAGGGAGCCGGAGCCGGTGCGGGCGGTGATCGAGGGCGTGCTGGCGTTCATCGGGCCGACGTTGCAGGCGAAGCAGGTGCGGCTGGGCTGCGAATTGAACGGCATCGGGGGTCAGAGGGTGCTGGGAGACCGCAACGAGCTGGAGACCTTGCTGCTCATCCTGCTGAGCAACGCCGCCGACGCGGTGGAAAAAGGCGGCCGCATCGGGATCACGGTACAGGGCGGTGGAGAGAACGTGGAGATCAGCATCAGCGACGATGGCTGCGGCATCCCGGCGGAGTCCCTGCCCCGCATCTTCGAACCCTTCTACACCACCAAGCCAGTGGGCAAAGGCACGGGGCTGGGCCTGGCGATCGCGAAGAACATCGTGAGCCAGCACGGGGGGAGCATCCGGCTGGAGAGCGGCCAGGGCAGAGGGACGCGGGCGATCGTGCAGCTCCCCGCGCTGGCCGCCACGGCGGTGCCGGCATGAGGCGCGACATCGAGATCCTGGTGGTGGACGACGACCGCGAGCTGGCGGAGACGCTGCGCGACCTGCTGGTGGGCGAAGGTTACACGGTGGCGGTGGCGCTGTCGGCGGGCGAGGCGCTGGCAGTGCACGAGGAGAACCCGCAACTGGCGCTGGCGCTGCTCGACCTGATCATGCCCCAGTGCGACGGCATGGCGCTGATGGACCAACTGCACCGCCGCAACCGCAGCCTGCCGGTCATCATCATGACCGGATTCGGCACCATCGAGACCGCGGTGGACGCCATAAAGCGCGGCGCCGAAGACTACCTGACCAAGCCCTTCGACCGGGAAGCGGTGCAGAAGAAGATCGGGCGCTTGATGGAAGTGCACCGGCTGCGGGACCGGGTGGCGGAGCTGGAAGCCGACCTGAAGCAGGTGAGCGACCCCTTCCAGGAACTGGTGTACGTCTCCCGCGGCATGCAGCAGGTGGTGGACCGGGCACGGACGGCGGCGGAGAGCGACGCCACCGTGCTGATCGTGGGCGAGACCGGCACCGGAAAAGAGAAACTGGCGCGCGCCCTTCACCGCGCCAGCCGCCGGGCGTCGGGACCGTTCGTGGCGGTGAACTGCGGGGCGTTGCCCAAGGAGCTGATCGAGAGCGAGCTGTTCGGGGTGCGGAAAGGCGCGTACACCGGGGCTTACAGCGACCGCCCGGGGGTGTTTGCGGCGGCGGCGCGGGGCACGGTCTTCCTGGACGAGATCGGCGAAATGCCCAAGGAAGCGCAAGTGAAGCTGCTGCGGGTGTTGCAGGAGCGGGAAGCGCGCCCGGTGGGCGGGACCACGGCGCGCCCGGTGGACGTGCGGGTGGTGGCGGCGACCAACTACCCGATCACGGCCCTGCGCGCCGAGCACCTGCGCGAAGACCTGTATTTCCGCCTGGCCACGGTGGTGCTGGAGGTCCCCCCGCTGCGCACCCGGCGCGAAGACGTGCTGGTGCTGGCGCAATGGTTCTGCTCGCGCCTGGCGGAGCGCTACGGCCGGCACATCACGCTGAACCCGAGCGCGGTCGAAGCGCTCCTGGGCTACGGCTTTCCGGGGAACGTGCGCGAGCTGGAGAACATCCTGGAGAGTGCGGCGGCGGTGTCGAAGGAAGACCCGCAGATCCTCACCGACCGAGACGTCCGCCCCCTGTTGCATACCAGCGACGCCCCGCCGGGATGGATCGAACAACCGATGACCCTGGAAGAGATGGAGAAGATCGCCATCGAGCGTGCGCTGCGCTTGTGCCAGGGCAACCGCACGCGGGCGGCGTCGCTGCTGGGGATCTCCCGCGACACGCTGTACCGCAAGCTGCGCGACCTGAACATCGCGGTGGGGGCGCCATGAGCGAGCGGCGCGAGACCGTGATGTGGTCGGTGGTGGCGGTGGCGGCGCTGGTGGTCTTTGGGCTGGCAGTGCGCGGACAGTTCCAGAGCGTGCAGAGCCGGGGCGCGACCAACGTACCCTCGCGGCCATCGGAAGGCGACGCGCTGTTCCGCGCCAAGGGCTGCGTGCAATGCCACGAGGCCAACGAAATGGCGGCCCGCTCGGAAGGCAAAGGCCGCGCCCAGCCGCTCCCTGAGCTGGTCACCGCCATGTGGAACCATGCGCCGCGGATGTGGGAAGCGATGGCGGCGCGGAAGTTGCAGTATCCCGAACTCAGCTACGAAGAAACCGGGCAACTGGTGGCCTACCTCTACATCTCCCGCTCCATGGACGCGCCGGGCGACCGGGAGCGGGGGGCGAAGCTCTTCGCGGTGCGGCAATGCAGCCGTTGCCACGGCGCGGTGCCTGGGGAGGCGCCCAGCGTGGCGCAACTGGCGTCCACCGACGACCTGGTGACCTGGACGCAGACCCTGTGGAACCATGCGTCGGTCATGCAGGCGCGGATGACGGCCATCGGCATCACCTGGCCGCGCTTCGAAGGCAACGACCTGCGCGACCTGTTCGCGCACATCCGCCAGGACGGACACGAATCGCACCTCTCCATCGCCAAGGCGGATCCCGACCGTGGCTGGCAGGTCTTCCAGGAAAAGGGATGCATCGAATGTCACGGGATCTCGCGCGGCTCGGAACACGTGGCCGCAGATTTCGGGCCCAGCCGCGAGCTGCCGCCCACCTACTCGCAGTTCGCCGCCTCCATGCTCAACCACTTCCCCACCATGCAGCGCGCCATCGCCACCAAGGGCGGCAAGCCGCCGGTGTTCGCCGGCAGCGACATGGCGGACGTGACCGTGTTCCTCTACAACCTGCATTACCTGGAGCCGTCGGGCTCGCCGCAGGTCGGGGCCAGCGTTTTTGTCTGGCGGGGCTGCGCCCAGTGTCACGGCAGGACGGCAGAGGGCACGCGCGCCGGCCCGGCGCTGCGCGGCCGCGGGCAGACCTACACCTCGGTGCGGCTAGCCGCCACCCTGTGGGCGCACGGCTCGCGGATGTACGCGCGCACGCGGGCCCAAGGACAGGCGTGGCCGTCGCTGCTGCCCTCCGATGTCGGCGATATGCTGGCGTTCCTGAATACGCCAATAGAGAAGAAGTAGCCAGTAGCCAGTCGCCGGTCGCCAGCGAGAACCCGGAGGCAGAACGCAGTCGGCAGGCGATCCAAGCCCTCACATAGATACGTGCTGCCGGACATTGACGGGCGACCGTCCACAGGCGTAAGAAGGCGGCCACAAAGGAGAGCGTCATGGCCGATAGCGTCTATAAAGTCGTCGACATCGTGGGTACCAGCACCGATTCCTGGGAAAAGGCGGCTACCGCTGCATTGAAAACGGCCGCGAAATCATTGCGCGACCTGCGGGTGGCCGAGATCCAGAAGTTCGACATTCACCTGGAGGACGGGAAAATGGTGTACCGGGTGAAGATGAGCGTGTCGTTCAAGTACGAGAAGTAGGGAGTTTCGACCCCGTCCCCCGCCCTGGGCCGGTGGGCAGACGTGTGATTGGAACGCTCCGGCCGTGACCTAATTGCGGAACCGTTTCCGGACGGCACCACCAAGAACCACCAAGCCACAGCCGAGCAGGGCCAAGCTTCCGGGCTCTGGCACGGCAGTGCCTTCCTGGCTGAAGTTGATGTTCCCAATGCCGACGTCGTCACTATCGACGTTCGTCGAGTCGAACATGATGCGCAAGGTTTCGGCAGTCACACCGTTGAAGCTGAAGTGATAATGCCCAGCGCTCGGAATGAAGGGATCGCTGACCGAAAACAGGACGTTTCCATCGCCGTCGAGGACCTGCACATCGTTGATGGTATAGCCGGCAACGTCAAAACATCCCACGAATGTGACCGAACAAGTCGCCATGTCGAAGGAATTGAGGGTAACCAGAAATCCGGGGTCGGCGATGAGATCGAACTCGAAGACCTTGGGCTCCTGGGCGAAGATAACGTTAGCCAGATCGCCGTAGTCGCCCAACCAGGTGTAAACCGGCGGCAGGCCCGAAGTGGCGAACTGGGTAACGACATTTGGGGTTGGCCCACCTACCAAGTCATAGAGAAATCCGTCTTGCGTGGCGGAGGTCACTTGATTGCCGTAGCCGGGGGGCAGCGGAGCCCAATCGACGAAGTTCCCCACTGCCGGTCGAAATAGGAGCGTCGTCCCCTGCGCGGAAACCGTCACCATGAGTGCAAAGCTAACAACAACGAGAACCTCCAGCATGATCGACTTGCGCGACATGCGACCCTCCTTTGGCCAGGGGTTGAGTCTCTCCCCGACGTGTCGTTCACTGGTTACAGCCTGGGCCGAGGTCTCGGGAATCCGAATCCGGGTGGTGATGGCCTTGGGGCCTTCTCGTGCGCGAACCGAGCAGGAGTGCGCGAACAGGGCGTCTCGCGGCACGAGCTTGTCTTGGAACGAGCAATCCGGATTCCACCGTCCTGCTTGAAAAGGAGCAACTTAGGAACTCTCCCCACCCCCGGTGTGCAACGTTTTTCACAGTGAGTAGAACTGAAGTTCCTCCGTAGATGCGCACTGTCCGAATCTCTGACAGTCGCCTGATCTTCTGACACGTCGCTTCCCGAACGTTCTTGACAGCCGCCTCCAAACGCCATGTTTCTAACGACTTATGGCTCGAGCCGACACTCCGGATTCGGCAATTCAGGTGCATAGGCTAGGGCTGAGCGGAAGGCGGGAAGCACCCCCGCAACCAAAAGCACTCTTACCGGCCTCGTGGTAACTGGTAGAATGACCCGCCTTCCGCTCCAAAGGAGAAGGACATGTTCAGACAAGTCAACTGGCTGGCCCTGACCGGACTTGTGATGCTGGCGGCGGGAGTGTTCCTGGTCTTCAGTCCATACAGCATGTTTCCGCTGTGGGCGATCTGGCTGGTGGGGCCGCTGCTCTGGTACCTGGGGGCAGCGCTGACCGTAGCCGGGATCGCAGCCCATTTCTTCGGCGCCCCGAACCCGAAGAAGGCGGCAGAGTCGTTCGCTGAAGCGAAGTCCACGCCGCACCTGGAGCGCATGGGCCTCGCCACCGCGCCCGCCAGAGTGGAAAGCGAAATCCCCGCGATGAGTGGGTTCACTCTGTGAACAAGGACGACCGGGAACCCATGGCTACGAAGCCGTGTCCCATGGTGATGGCGGCGGCAAGAGAACCCGAGCAACAGAAAACACAGGACAAGGGGCGCAGGCGATTCGTCGGCCTGGTGCTGGGCGGCGGGGTGTTCGCGTCTTTGGTATCGTTCCTCTATCCGGTGCTGCGATATGTGCTGCCGCCGCCGGCGGCGGACCTGGGCACCGATTCGGTGCTGGCGGGGACCACCTCCGAGTTGAAAGTCAACTCGGCCAAGATCTTCAGGTTTGGCAGCCGGCCGGGGCTGCTGATCCGGACCGCCTCGGGCGAGTACAGGGCGATGTCGGCCACCTGCACGCACCTGAGCTGCACGGTGCAATACCGCGCCGACCTCCACGAGGTCTGGTGCGCCTGCCACAACGGTTTGTACGACCTGAGCGGGCGCAATATCTCGGGCCCGCCGCCGCGCCCCCTCGACCTCTACGACGTCCACGTCAAGGGCGAAGAAATCTACGTGAACCGCAAGCAAGGAGCCTGATCGATGCGCCACGCCGCCAGCTACGTCCGCGACTGGCTCGACCAGCGCTTCGGGTGGGAAGAGCTCATCGCCCCGCTGCGGCACAAGACGGTGCCGCTGCATCGCCTCTCCTACTGGTACTTCCTGGGCGGGATCACGCTGTTCCTGTTCGGGGTGCAGGTGACCACCGGCATCCTGCTGCTGCTCTACTACCGGCCCAGCGCCAACGAGGCCTACGAAAGCGTGAAGTACATCAGCACGCAGGTGCAGTTCGGTTGGTTGATCCGCAGCATCCACTCCTGGTCGGCGAACCTGATGGTGTTCACCGCGTTCGCGCATATGTTCAGCGTGGTGTTCCTGCGGGCCTATCGCAAGCCCCGGGAGCTGACCTGGGTGTCGGGGGTGCTGCTGCTGTTCCTGGCCCTGGGCTTCGGCTTCAGCGGATATCTGCTGCCCTGGAACACGCTGGCCTTCTTCGCCACCAAGGTGGGGACGGACGTGGCCGGGCAGGTGCCCGTGATCGGACACTGGATTCTGGTCTTCCTGCGGGGCGGCGAGGACGTGACCGGCGCCACCCTGACCCGCTTCTTCGGCTTCCACGTGGCGGTACTGCCGGGCATCACCACGGTGCTGCTGGGGCTGCATCTGGCCCTGGTGCAGAGATTCGGCATCAGCGTGCCCCCGCGAGTGGAGGAGGAGTGGTCGTACCGGCCGGAGCAGAAGAAGGAGATGAAGTTCTTCCCGAATTTCCTGCTGCGCGAAGTGATGGCCTGGTACGTGGGCCTGGGCGCGCTAGCGGCGCTGGCCGCGATCTATCCCTGGGAACTGGGAGCCAAGGCCGATCCCTTCGCGCCAGCCCCGGCGGGGATCAAGCCGGAGTGGTATTTCCTGTGGGCCTTCCAGACCCTCAAGCTGATCCCGTCGAAGATCCTCGCGTTGGACGGCGAACTGCTGGGGATCCTGGGCATGGGCGTGGCGGGCGCCATCTGGCTGGCGCTTCCCTTCCTCGAGCCCAAGCGGATGCCGCGCGGGCACCGCCTCCTGACCGGCCTGGGGGTCTTCGCCCTGACCTACATGGCGGCCATGACGATCTACGGGTGGGTGGCGAAATGAACCGGACACTGGCAGTGATGGGATGCCTGCTGCTGATGATGGCGGCCGGCCGGGCAGCGGACAAGAACACCTGTCTCGATTGCCACTCGCAGATGGAAGCGCCGCTCAAGGTGACCCCGGCCGAATACGCCAGCAATATCCACACGGAAAAAGGACTGAACTGCACCAGCTGCCACGGTGGGGATGCCAGCAGCGACTCCGACGCCATGAGTCGCGCCGCAGGGTTCCGAGGACACATCGAACGGCGGCAGGTCCCGGAACTCTGCGGCAGTTGCCACAGCGACGGGGCGAAGATGCGGCAATACAACCCCTCGCTGCGCACCGACCAGCTCAGCCAGTACAAGACCAGCGTGCACGGCAAGCGACTGGCGGCGGGCGACCAGAAGGTCGCGGTCTGCACCGATTGCCATACGGTGCACAATATCCGTCCGGCGTCGGACCCGCGTTCCAGCGTGCATCCGCTGAACGTGGCCAACACCTGCAAGCGCTGTCACTCCGACGCGCAGTACATGAAGGACTACAAGATCCCCCACGACCAGTTTGCCGGCTACACCGCCAGCGTTCACCACAAGGCGATGACCGAGAACGGGGACCTGAGCGCTCCTACCTGCACCACGTGCCATGGGAACCATGGCGCCGCGCCTCCGGGACTGGCGACGGTGGAGAACGTGTGCTCGACCTGTCACGTCTTCCAGGCGCAGCTCTTCGACAAGAGCCCGCACAAGAGACCGTTCGCCGAAGCCGGCATGGGCGGATGCGTCACCTGCCACAGCAATCACCGCATCACGCATCCCACGGATGCGATGGTGGGCTCGGGCGCCGGTTCGGTGTGCACCAACTGCCACTCCCAGGGCGACGCCGGCTACAAGACGGCGGAGGTCATCGCCGCGCGCTTCGCGGAGCTGTCCGGCGCCGTCGAAGAGTCGCGGACTCTGCTGGAGCGGGCGGCGCACTCGGGCATGGAAGTCAGCGACGCGGAACTGGAGCTGGACGCGGCCAAGGATTCGCTGACCAAAGCGCGGGTGTCGCTGCACAGCTTCAGCGTGAACCGGGTGGACGAGGACATCGCCGCCGGGCTGAAGACCGCGCAGAAGACGCGCGAAGCCGGGCTGGCGGCCCTAAAGCAACGCGAGTATCGCCGCATGGGGCTGCTGGTGTCGCTGGCGACCATCGTGGCCACCGTCGCCGCGCTGGCTTTTTATATCCGACAGATCGAGAAAGCGGACTCCTAGAACCGGGAGGCAGTCGGCGGCAGGCACTGGAGCGGGGTACGGGAATTGAACCCGTGTCACCGGCTTGGGAAGCCGGGGCACGACCACTATACCAACCCCGCTCAATTTGTTAGCTTATCAAAACCGACGCAAAGACAGCCAACACCGCCCCACTAAGGTGGGGCTCCAAAGCAAAATGAAGCGGTAGATCCTCAGGCTTATCCCTACGGGATTGCGCTCAGGATGACCGATGTCCAAGTCACTTCTTGGACTTGGCGATGGCCAGGAGCAGGTCGGTATCGGCGCCGGCGCTGCGGAGTTGCCTCTCGGCATCGTCATTCAGAGCGAAGGAGACCCCGAACTGGCTGACCAGCGAGGCGACGCGCGGCGCCGGCACACCCTTCTGCAACGCTTCCAGGACCTCGGACAACGCCAGGGGCGGAGGACCCGGAGGCGGTTTGCGCTGGACCTCGATCTTGAAGGGCAGGCGCGAACCGTCGTGGGGAATGACGAAGCCCTGGATGGTATTGGGGCCGATGGCAGGAAGCGCAGCGTCCGCCTCGAACTCGACTTCACCGGCAGGGTTGGTGTGGAAGGTCGCAGGTTTGCCAGCAATCTCCACGCGATCAATGTTGCGGAAGCCGGCGGCGATGCCGCGAACGCGGACGGCCTCCTTGTCGGTCTCCGCGTTCGGCGCCGGGTCCAGCAGCCGCACATCGGGATGGTTCATAGTGAAGATCATTTGCGCCTGGGACTTGTCGGTGGCGCTGGCCATGACCACGATGGCGCTGGCGCCGGGGTTCACGGCGAAATCGGGGAGGGTGAACTCCACGGTAGTGGGCGCCAGGGCCTTCAGGTGAGCGGGGGCATTGTTGACCGTAACCGAGGCGATGCCACTGGCGTGGGAGGCCACGCCACGCAAGCTGACGCGCGCCGCGGCTACATCGAGGGCTTTGCCGGATTCAGCGCCCACCGGATCGAGCATGCTGATGACCGGGGGCGTGGCCGGGGGATGCAGGCGGGCTTCGCGGGCGCGCACGCGGTCCATGACGTCATCGAAGCGGGTGGCGGCCTCGACCAGTTCCTGATAAGCGAGGACATTGGCCCAGTCGAGCTTGGTCGTCCCGCCGTCGATCCAGCGCTTGCGCATGCGCATGAAATGATAGGTCGTCGTGCCCCCATGAAACTTCAACTCGGCGGCCTCGTTGGGCTGCCCCCAGATGGTCCACTGGTTGGCGTTGCTCAGATCGGAGCGGGCGTACTGGAAGCTGTGCCCCTTCTCCCCTTCCGGGCGCACGACCTCGTACCAGATCTTGTCCCGGGAGAAATACAGGTACCCGGCGCAACCGGAGCCGAAATGAACGTGGGCCACCGGATAACGAAGCACCGACTCATCCCCTGACTTCACCAACTGGGCGCCGTCTTCATCGGCGGGAATGCCGGGCTGAGGGCGCTTGAAAAGCTGGGCGGATGCGCTGGCCGCCAGCAACAGGATGAAGAGCAGTAAGAAGGACCTGCGGACGTTCACTTGCGCCTCCTCAAGAGGATCTCCTCTTCGGTGGCCTTGGCCTGGCGGGCGCGGCTGAGCCCAGCCTGGGCAGAAGCGTCATTGGGGTCGATGGCGAGAGCGGAATTGTAGACGTCGATGGCGGCGGCGTAGGCGCCCGAGTTGGTGAGGCGCTCCCCGTCGGCGAGGAGTTCCTGGAGACGCTGGCGCTGCTGGGCGGGAAGGCCGCGAGAAGCCGGCGGCTCCGGCCTACGCTCGCGCACCGGCCTGGGGGCGGCGGCCTTGGGCTCGGGTTTCGGCTTCCCCGTTTTCGGCGGAGTGGTGGTCACAGCCGGCACGGCAGCCGCCACCGGCGGAAAATCGATCTGATTGCGAACTTCCTTGACCGCCGGCTGGCCGCTGGCGATGCGCGCCGCTTCTTCCGCCAGGCTCTGGGTCGCGACGTGACCGCTCAAGGTCACCACGCCGCCGTGAACAGCGACTTCCAAGGACTGCAATTCGGGGACGGCAGCGATAGCCGTCTTCACCGAGGCTGCGATCGCGTCGTCGGCGGGAACCGTGGCGCCCGCCGGGGACGGAGCAGCGGCAGTCGCGCCAGCGGCCTGAGTGCGCATGTACCAGTAACCTGCCCCGCTCATCAGCCCCGCCGTCAGGAGGACAGCCAGCGTCACCCATAACCAGGTGCGCCGGGGCGCCGGAGGAGGCGCAGCTCGGCGCGGCGCGGCCGCCCGGGGCGCGGATGCCGCGGGGGCCGAAGAGGTGGGCGCCGAATACTGCAATGGGAACGAAGGCGCTACCGGCGTCGGCTCGCGAGGAGGCGGAGCGGGCCGGGCAGCGACCAGCGGCGGTTGCGGCGCCCTGGGCGCAGGCGGCGCCGGGGGCGGAGGCGGTTCGCTCCGCGGCAACGGATCGTGCGTCTTGGCAGGGACCGGGGTCGGCACGCGCGACGGCGCCAGCCGCAGATTGGCGAGGACATCGGAACCGATGGCGGCGGTGGCGTCTTCGCGCCCGGTCGCGCTCTCGGCGCCGATCCTGGCGGTGGCCGCCCACTGCTCGGGCGCGTTCATGGCTTCCAGCATCTCGAGCGCGCTCTGGAAGCGGTCCTTGGGGTCCTTCTGCAAGGCCTTCATCACAATCATGGAGATGGGCTTGGGGATCCCGAGCGAGGGACAGAGCACGTGGGCCGGAGTGGGTATGGCCTGGATGTGCTTGATGAGCAGGGCCACGGGAGTGTCGGACTCGAACGGTAGGTGGCCGGTCAGCATCTCGTAGAGCACGACCCCGAGGGAGTAGAGGTCGGCGCGGCTGTCGACGTCGGAGCCGTGCTTGCCCATCGCCTGCTCCGGAGACAAGTACTGCGGGGTCCCGACCACCACACCGGTCTTGGTGGCGCTGAAGCCGGTGCCGGCGTCGAAGGCACCCTCGCGCACCTTGGCGATGCCGAAGTCGAGGACCTTGACCTGCTCAGGGTTATCGCCCTCGCGCACCAGCAGGATGTTGTCGGGCTTGATGTCGCGATGGGTGATGCCCAAGGCGTGGGCGGCGCCCAGGGCGGCGACGATCTGCTTGCCCAGATGCATCACCCGGTTCACCACCAGCGGCCCTTCCTTCTCGATGACCTCGCGCAGGTCGCGACCCTGCACATACTCCATGACGATGAAGGGGCGGCCGTCGTCGGTGGTGTCCAGGTCGTCCACGCGGACGGCATTGGGGTGCTGGAGCTTGCGGGTGACGATGGCCTCGTTGCGGAAGCGCTTCAGGAAGATTTCGTCGTCGATGAAACGGCTGCTGACGATCTTGATGGCGCGGATCTCGTTGAAGGCGAGGTGCCTGGCCTTGTACACCGAGGCCATACCGCCGGACCCGATCTTCTCCAGAATCTCGTACTTGCCGCGGACCTGCATGCCCTGGACGAGTTCCGAGGTGACCCGGAGGACGGTCTTGTCCCGGGGGCAGACCGTGAAATCGTTCGGATAGGTCGCATGGCACTGGTCGCAATAACGCACGAATGCCCGCCCTGCTTATGAGAGCCGAAATCAAAGGCCCAAGATTATCTCAGGGCGAATGATAGCCCGAAGTGGCCCCCGGATTTCAGTGATTTCCGGCACGCTGGTAAACCGAAAGTAACCGGTGGGTCCGGGGAGTGCTCTTCCTAGAAAATACCGAAACGGCGACGGGCGGGGATCACGGACAGCGCATGCTCGTGGCAGGCGGGGCAGAAATCGGCGCCCTTGATGTCGATCCACTCGACGGAGTGGGAGGCGGCCATGACACAGCCGTAGTCCTGGCAGTGGGTGAGACCGAGGGTGTGGCCGAGCTCGTGAACCGATTCTTTCAGCAACCGGGCGGCGAACAGCTCCGGGTCGTTGGGCAGTCCGTAGAATCCCTGGGTCAGACGCCGCCAGGAGACCACGCAGCAGCGGCCGGTGAGCTGGGCCTCGCCGAAGACGAAGGTCAGGATGGGCATGTAGAGGTCCACCGAAGTGACGCCCAGCAGGCGCCAGCATCCGTTGGGCAGCAGGCCGGAGAGCGCGCTCAGGATCTGGGTGGAGTGGTACTGCTGGCGCTGCGCGTGCAGGAAGGGCTTGGGGTCGAGCGAATCCGGCAAGAGTTGGCAATCGACGCGCAGAATCTCCTGCAGGCCACGCCGCAGGCGCTCGAGCACGGCGCCGTCGGGAGGACCGACCGGCAGCAGGTGGATGACGCTCATCGCGCGTTCGTGGTGGCGGTGGCGGCCGGGGTGCGTTTCCAGCCGTACTTCTTGAGCTTGTTGTAAAGCGTGACCCGGTCGATATCGAGCACTTCAGCGGCGCGGGTCTGGTTGCCTCCGCACTCCTCCAGCACGCGCAGGATGTGCAGGCGCTCGATGTCTTCCAGGGTCTTGCCGGTCTCGAACTCCTGCGGCTTGAGCTTGAGGGTGAAGTCCTGCTCGCGCAGTTGCGGCTCGGCGGCCACTACCATGGCGCGCTCGACGGCGTTCTCGAGCTCGCGCACATTGCCCGGCCAGTCGTAGTCCTGCAGGAGGCTCATGGCGGCGGGAGCCACGTTGGCGATGCGCTTGTTCATCGAGGCGGAGAACTTGCGGACGAAGTGGTCCACCAGCAGGGGGATGTCTTCCTTGCGGGCCCGCAGCGGCGGAATCTCGATGCGGAAGACGTTCAGGCGGTAGAACAGGTCGGGACGGAACGTCCCTTCCTCGATGAGCTTCTCCAGGTCCTTGTTGGTGGCGGCGACGCAGCGAAAATCGACCTTGATCGGCTGGTTGCCGCCGACGCGCACGATCTCGCGCTCCTGCAGCACGCGCAGCAGGTCGGTCTGGGTCTTGAGGGAGATGTCGCCGATCTCGTCGAGGAAAACGGTGCCGCCCTCGGCGATCTCGAACTTGCCTTTCTTGCGGTACTGGGCCCCGGTGAAAGCGCCTTTCTCGTGGCCGAAGAGCTCGCTTTCCAGCAGGGTTTCGGTCAGGGCGCCGCAGTGGATGACGACCAGGGGATTGAAGCGGCGCGGGCTCATGCCGTGGATAGCTCGGGCCACGAGTTCCTTGCCGGTACCGCTCTCGCCGGTGACCAGCACGGTGGCGTCGGTCGAGCCGACGGTCTCGATGGCCTCGAAGACCTTCTTCATGGCGGCGGACTGGCCGATGAGATCGGGCGGGCGCAGCACCTCCCCGACGGTCTCCTTCAGGCGCGCGGCTTCCTTCTCGGCGTGGCGGTGGGAGAGCGCGTTCTTGACCACGTGGGCGATGTCATCGGGATCGAAAGGCTTGGTGACGTAATCGTAGGCGCCGTTCTTGAGCGCCTGCACCGCGGTCTCCACCGAGGCATAGCCGGTCATGATGATGACGATGAGGTCAGGATCGATCTCGTGCAGGCGGCGCTGCAATTCGATGCCGTCAATGCCGGGCATCTTGATGTCGATCAGGGCGAGGTCCCAGCGGCGCTCGGTGAGGCGGGCAAGGGCCTCGTGAGCGCTCTCCGCGGTGCCCACCTCGTAGCCCTCGTCGCGGAACCAGTGTCCCAGCGACTCGTGCACGATAGCTTCGTCGTCGACGATCAGGATGGTGGATTTCCCTGGCATAAGCGATCACTCCTTTGCGGCCACCGCTTCAGGCGGCTTGGGCTGCGCCCCCAGCACTCCGTCGAGCGGAAGCGTGACGCTGAAGGTCGAGCCCTTGCCGGGCTCGGACTCGACCTCGATGTGGCCGCGGTGACGATCGGCGATGCCCTTGCTGATGGCCAGCCCCAATCCGGTGCCGCGGTCCTTGGTGGTGTAAAAAGGCTCGAAGAGGTTGGCCCGCGCTTCGGGGGAGATGCCGGTGCCGTCGTCCTGAACCTGAAGCAGGACCTTGGCGTGCTCCGGCACCAGTCGGGTGCGGACGGCCAGCGTGCCGCCACGCGGCATGGCATCGATGGCGTTCAGCACCAGCGCGAGCACCAGCTGCTCCATCTGGGCGGCGTCGCATTCCACGTTCGGCAGGTCGGGGGCCAGCTCGGCGTTGAGGGTGATGTTGCCCAGCTCTAACTGGTGCTTCACCAGACGCAGGCAGCGGTCCACGATGGGGTTCAACGACACCCATTCCAGGTTCATGGGGGCGGAGCGGGAGAAGGTGAGCAGGTTCTTGACGATGTCGCCGCAGCGGCGGCTCTCCGATTCGATCAGCTCCAGGGCGCCGCAAACCTCCTTGCGGCGTTCTTCCTTCCAGGGAGTGTGGCCGGCCCACTTGCGCAGCAGCTTGGAGTAGGTGAGGATGCCGGCCAGCGGGTTGTTGATCTCGTGGGCGACGGTGGCCGCCAGCTTGCCGATGGAGGCCATCTTCTCCACTTGCAAGGCGTGATCGTTGGCGCGCTTGAGCTCGCGGGTCTTTTCCTCCACCCGCTCCTCGAGGGTGTGGGTCCAGGAGGTGACCTCTTCCCGGGCCTCACGGAGGTCGCGGCTCATGCGGTTGAATGACTCGGCCAGCTCGCCCAGCTCGTCGCGGGAGCCGACCGTGATCTGATATCCCAGCTGTCCCTTGCCCAGGCGCTCCGTGCCAACCTTCAAGGACTTGACTGGAATGTGGACCAGCCTCCAGACGAAGACGCCGGTCAGGATGACGACGACCGCGACGCCAACGAAGGTGTATCCGGCCATCTGCCGGGTATCCTGGGCGATCTGGCGGTCGACGGGCGCCAGCGAGAGGTCGGTGTCGAGCACGCCCAAGATCTTCTGTTCGGCGGGGTGGGCATGGCATTCGGCGTTGGAACACGAGGGCTTGTTCTCGATGGGCGTGATGATTCCCAGAACGCGCTCCCCATTCGGCCGGAAGATGCGGAAGCGGTCGGGACGGTCGAGACGGGCCAGCGGCTGGGCCTTGGCGTGGCAGGCGTAACAGGCCTCGGCGCTCTTATCGACGTACTTGTTCACTTCCCGGTCGTCGGTGGAGAAGCTGATGCGCCCTTCCTGGTTGAAAATGCGGATGCGCAGGATGCCGGGCTCGGCGCCGGTGGTGCGGATCTGCTCGTAGAGCGCCACCCGGTTGTTGTGCAACATGTGATACTCGGTGCTGCGCTTGATGACGTCGCTGATGCGCTCCGCGTTGGCCAGCGTGAACTGCTCCAGGTGCTTGCGGTGGAGGCGGATGTTGAGATAGCCCAAAAGCGAAAAGATCGCCACCATGGCGATCAGCAGGACCACGACCAGCTTCGCGCTCAAGCTCTGGGTCAGCCGGCGGAAGCGCCGATACCCCGGCGCGCCGGGGGGCGACGCGCCGGGGGTCTCTCGATCGGCGGGGAGACGGATTGGGGGGGGGTGCGCCACGCCTCAGTCTCCCGGAACCACTTCCTCGGCTAGAGCCACCGAGCGCACTGCCGCCGCCGGCAGCGTCGCCGGCGCTGGCTGCTCCTCGGGGAAGATGGGCAAGTACTTGGCGGCGGCGCCGAACAGGGCGAATCCCGCCGCGATGATGGCCGCGGTCACCGCCATTTCCGTCCACTTGGGGACGTAATGCATGCCGGCCGATCCTTCGATGCCGGTGATGCTCACGTTCAGCCGGTTGGTGATGAAACCCAGCAGAGCCAGCACCGCCGACAGGTAAAGCCCGCCCGCGCTGGCGCGCACGCGCTTGGAGAGCAGCAGCGCGATGGGAACGGCGGTCAGCAGGGCCTCGACCAGAAAGAAGGGGCGCTCATAACTGGGGACCAGCAACAGCTTGAGGACGCCCCGGTGGTACAGGTCCTGAGTGCGGATAACACCGTAGATCATCAGCACCACCACCAGGATGCGGCCCAGTTCCGACAGCAACGGCATCTCCAATTGACGGTGAAAATACTTGGAGCTCAGGCTGCTTTCGAAGATGGTCATGGCCAGCCCGACGCCGATCGCCGAGAGGAAGAAGAAGACCGGAAGCAGCGGGCTGTACCAGAAGGGGTGCAGCTTGTTGGGCATGATCAGGTAGAGCGTGCCCAGCGAGGACTGGTGCAGGGTGGAGAGGATCACGCCCACGCACACCAGAGGGATGCTGACGGCGTGCATGATGCGCAGCGCCTTCGACATGCGGAACTTCTCGAACACGATGGGCGCGAATTCCAGCGCCAGCACCGTGGTGTAGAGCATGACGCAGTAGGCCACCTCGAACATCACGGAATGCGGATTGCGCATGACGAGCGGGTGCCAGATGCGGTAGTAGCGTCCGAGGTCATACATCAAGGCGACACAGACCAGCACGTAACCTAAGAATGCGGTAAGAACAGTGGGCCGGATGATGGGCTTGAAGCGTTCGAGGTTGAAGACATGGACGGCGGCCATGAGGGTGAAGCCGCCGGCGGCCAGCATGACGCCGCAGAGGACGTCGAAGCCGATCCAAAGGCCCCAGGGAAACTCGTCGCTGAGGTTGGTGGAGGCGCCCAGGCCGTAGGCGAAACGCAGCACGGTGGCATAGGCGCCCATGGCCATGATGAACAGGAAAACAACCTTCCAGAAGGTGAACTTCATCAGTCTCTGCTTCATGGCCTAGCGCACCTCCTTGTGGTTCTTGGCCGCGGCTTCGCGAGCGGCGACCTCTTCGCGGCGGTGGGTGATCCACCAGATGCCTCCCAGCAGAACGCTGCCCAGTCCCACCAGGTCGGGAATGCGGGAGAGCACGCGGAAGGTGAACATGGGCAACGGCTCGTGGACCAGGTCGGTGCGGAAGCCAAAGCCCTCGAAGGCGACCGAGGAGAGCATGAGCACGCTGGTACCGCCGACCTCGGTCTCCCCATACACGTGATTGACGTAATTGCCCGGGTTCTGCCGGATGCGCTCGTGGGCTTCCGCCAACAGCTCGTCGCGCGTGCCGAACTTGGTGGCCCCGGTGGGACAGGCCTCGGTGCAGGCGGTCACCTTGCCCGCCGCCAGCCGGTCGGAGCACATGTCGCACTTCTTCACCGCCGGCAGGGCCTTGCTCCACTCGTACTTGGGGACACCGAAGGGGCAGGCCGCCATGCAATAGCGACAGCCCATGCAGCGGGCCTCTTCGTAGATCACCGGGCCGTCGGCGGTCTTGCGCAGGGCGGCGACCGGGCAGACCGAAGCGCAGCTGGGATCGTTGCAGTTCATGCACAGGCGGCGCATGAACTTGTCGTTCCTGGCGAGGACGACGGTGAACTTGTGCGCCGACTGCTTCTCTTCGGCGGCGATGGTCTCGTTGTAAGGGAGCTTATTGCGTTCGGCGCAGGCCTGCTCGCAGGCCTTGCAGCCGATGCACAGGGTGGCGTCGTACAGGATCGCCTTGCTCATGATGGTTCACGCCTCCGCACAGAACACCCACCCAGGTGGAGGCAAGCGGCCTGCCGGAGTAGAGGCTCTGTAGCAGTAAATGAAGTGGTGCAAGTGATGGGTTGGTAAGGACTTCGGCCGGCGGTGCACAAGCCGGAGTGCACTCTCTGGAGAGTGCTGGTTTGTGCTGAGGAAATCAGCGCAGGTTTTTGGGGCTGCTGGCACACAGCGGAGAAATTCATCGCTGCAAAGACGGAGCGGCGGCTCCGGATTTGCCGGCGCCGCCGCTGCGCTTTGGGCCAGGAGGATCGCCATCGCACTCAGCTCAGGAAGAATTCGCGGGTGACCTTGCCCCAATCCAGGTCGGGGAGCTGGCCACCCAGATCGTCGATGGCCATGCCGCCATCGGCCATGGCGCCCTCCGCCATGGGCAGGTGCTTGCGCAGCCGCGCCGCGGCTTCTTCCATCCACCAGCGGGCGAGGTCGCCGGAGAGCAAGTTGCGGAAGTTGAGCTTGGCATCGGGGGCTTCGACCGCCACCAGCCAGCCTTCGCCGTAGGGATCGCGGCGGGCGCGCTCGGGATCGGCGGCCGCTCCATCGTTGATCTCGGTCACGACACCTTCCACCGGCGACACCAGGTCGGTGGCGATCCCGTTGCGATGCAGGGTGACGATCTTCTGTCCCTGGCGGACCCATTGTCCGCGCTGTGGCAGCGTGATCTTCTCCACTTTGCCCACCAGCCGGGCGGCGAAGTCGTCGAGGCCGGTCCGGACCAGCTTCGGGCCTTCACTCTGTGCCCAGGTGTGGCCGGGGTGGTAGCGCAGGCCCTCGGGGAGCAGGAATCCAGAGACGATATTGGGTTGCGGCCGGCGTCCGGCCGCGGTCGCCAGCATGGGCTGCACCGCCGGGCGCAGCATGCGCTTGCTGTAGAAGTAGTCGACGATGAGGAAGGCGATGAAGGTCGCGAGTACGAGAATGACGGTCATGACGAGCCTCCTGGCGTGGGTCCTTTCGTTTCTGCGCCACGTTCCACCTTTACCTAAGGCAAGTCGGTGGCCGCTCTTGCCAAGCGGGAATAAGCCGCATGGGAGTCGCCGTAACCTGTTAGGAGTTAAGGAGTTGTGAGGGATTCTCGGGGAGCCGGCTCAGCGGAGCTGTTGTGTTCCCAATCGCCTCGTCGCTGATTTTTGCAGCAGCGTTTTGCAACAGAACCCCGTTAATCACTTCATCGCCTCAGCAAAATCAGTAGGTTACGCCGGGACGATGTGTAGTTGATTTTCGCAGCGCACCTCATGGAAGAATTCAATGGCCCTTCGCGCACCGTGTTCGCAGCCAGACGCCTGCGCATCACATGCGATAATCGAAGCGCCTTGAAGCGGGCCATTCATCTGGGGCTGGTCGTTCTCCTGCTCTGCAGCGGGTCGGTAGCGCAGCATCTTCCTGGCGCCAGCCAGACCCTGGTGATCCTGCCGTTCGAGAATGCCTCCAAGGCGCCAGGGATCGAATGGATCGGCGAGTCGTTCCCCGAGGTCCTGGGCCAGCGCATGTCGATCCCCTCGCTGATCATGTACTCCCGCTCAGACCGCATGGCCGCCTTCGAGCGGCTGGGCGTGCCGCTGAGCCTGCGGCCCTCACGCGCCACCGCCTACCGCATCGCCGAGGAGATGGACGTGGACTACCTGGTGATGGGGCGCTATACCTTCGACGGACAGACGTTCACCGCCAGCGCCCAACTGCTCGACATGGGCAAGCTGCGGCTCCATCCCGAGGTCCAGGAATCGGGGCCGTTGGTCAAGCTCATCGACATCCAGACCGCGCTCGCCTGGGACGTGATGCGGCTGCTGAACCCGATGCTGGTGACCTCGAGGAACGGATTCGTGAAGGCGTCGCAGCCCATCCGCCTGGACGCGCTGGAGGCCTACGTGCGGGCCATGATTGCCGGGCCGGGGCCGGAGCGGGCCCGCCAACTGCTCGCCGCCATCCGCCTCAAGCCCGATTACTACGAGGCCATCCTCGAACTGGGAAAGACGTATTTCGAACAGCGCGAGTTCGAGCAAGCCGCCCGCTGGCTGGCCAAGATCCCAAAGAGCGACGCCAGCGCCAAGGAGGCGAATTTCTTCCTCGGCCTCTCAGACTACTATCTGGGGCAGTACGAGGCGGCGGAGGGCGCTTTCGCATTCGTGGCGTCGCGCCTTCCCTTGACCGAGGTGTACAACAATCTCGGGGTGGTGGCCAGCCGGCGGGGTCAGAAGGATGCGGTCGGGTATTTCGAACGTGCGGTGGAGGCCGACCCGGCGGACGCCGATTACCGCTACAACCTGGCGGCTGCGCTCTACCGGGCCGGTGACCGGGCGGGAGCGGCGAAGCAGGCGCGCGAGGCGCTGGCGCTGCGTCCCTACGACAGCGAGGCCAAGGCCGTGCTGGACCTGGCCACCAACGATGCCCCGCCCCAGTCCCCCGGTCCGCGCGGCGGGCGCACGCCGGCGGCGAGGGTCCCGCTGGAACGCATCAAGCGCAACTACGAGGAAGCCTCGTTCCGGCAGCTTTCCCAGGAGATCGAGAACGTGGCCGAGCTGCGCATGGCCAAGCAGCCCCCGCGGGTGCACGCGACCTATCACATCGAGCGGGGACGGGAGCTGCTGGGGCGGGGGTTCGTGGGCGAGGCCGAACACGAGTTCCGCGAAGCCATCTCGCTCGACCAGAATAACGGGGCGGCGCACGCCGGGCTGGCGACAGTGCTGGAGGCGACCGGGGACGTGGCGGGGGCGCGCAATGAGGCGCGCGCCTCGGTGCGCATACAGCCCTCGGCCGAAGCTTATCTGGTGCTGGCCCGGCTCGACCTGCGCGACAATAATCCTGCGGCCGCCTTGCAGGCGATCGGCCGCGCCCTGGCGCTGGAACCGGACAATGCTTCGGCGGCGGCTTTGCAGCGCACGGTGCAAGCCAAGCTGGCGGAGAAGGGCCAGCGGTAAACTGAGTACTCAGTACTCGGTACTCAGTGAGATTGCGGAGGCGTCCAATGAGGCGCACCACAAAGAACCTACTTGTTGCCATCTTTCTTTTCCTCCTCTCCTCCCCGTTAGCGGCGGACGTGGTGAAGATCGTGGTGGACGACATGATCCACCCCATCACCGACGAGTACATCGGGCGGGCGCTGGAATTCGCCAAGCAGCGCAAAGCGGAGGCGGTCCTGATCCAGCTGCGAACGCCGGGCGGCCTGGTGGACTCCACCCGCTCCATCATCGAGAAGATCGAAGCGTCCCCGGTGCCGGTGATCGTTTATGTCGCGCCCAGCGGGAGCCGGGCAGCGTCGGCGGGCTTCTTCATCCTGGAGTCAGCGGACGTAGCGGCGATGGCTCCAGGCACCAACACCGGGGCGGCGCACCCGGTCGCTTTTTCTCCGTTCATGACCGAAGCGAAACAGGATGATGTGATGAAAACGAAGGTCGAGAACGATACTGCTGCCTGGATGCGGTCGTTCGTCTCCAAACGGGGGCGCAACGTGGAGGCGGCGGAGAGCGCGGTGCGGCAGTCGAAGTCCTGGACCGAACAGGAGGCGCTCAAGGAACATCTCATAGACTACGTCGCACCGAACGAGGCGGAGTTGCTCAAGCTACTGGACGGCAAGACCGTCACCCGCTTCAACGGCACGACGGCCGTGCTCCATACCGCGGGCCAGGCGGTGGTCGAGTACGACATGTCGCTGAAGCAGCGCATCCTGGCCTGGATGATGGACCCCAACGTGGCCTTCATCATTTTTGCCATCGGCATGCTGGCCCTGTACGTGGAGTTCAACCATCCCGGCGCGGTGGCGCCCGGAGTGGTGGGGTTCATCTGCATCCTGCTGGCGCTGTTCGCGCTCAACATCCTGCCGACAAGGTTTGCGGCGCTGGCCCTGATCGTGGGCGCGTTCGTGCTGTTCGCGCTCGAAGCCAAGTTCCAATCGCACGGCGTGCTGGCGGTGGGCGGCATCGCCCTGATGGTGCTCGGGGCCATGCTGCTGGTGGACGGACCTATCCCGGAGATGCGGGTCAAGCTGGTGACCGCGCTGGCGGTCAGCATCCCGCTGGCAGGGATCACCGTTTTCCTGATGACTCTGGTGCTGCGAGCGCGACGAAACAAGGTGGTGACCGGCGAGCAGGGACTGGTGGGGACGGTGGGCGTGGTGCGCAGCCCGCTGACACCCCAAGGCAAGGTCTTCGTCAACGGCGAGCTCTGGGACGCCTATTCGACTGCGCCCGTACAGCTCGGTGAGCAGGTGCGGGTGGTGCGGGTGGACGGCCTGGCCCTGGAGGTCGAGCCGGTACGGCACGAGGCGGCGCAGCCGGCCAGAGCATAGTCCACAGTGCATAGCGCAGAGTCCAGAGTCCAAAGTGGCTGAGCGACGGCGCGACTTACTGTTTCCGAACCATGTTCGTACCCTTCTGAATACTGGGTAACGAGTACTGGGTACCGGGTACTTCCTTTTCGCAGTACAATCCGCGACAGCAACACAGTTCACGAGAAAGAGGCGTTCTTATGCCGGGCTTCGGCGTGGTTGTCATCGTCATCGTCGGCTTATACATACTGAGTTCGATCAAGATCCTGGCGGAATACGAGCGCGGCGTCATCTTCCGGCTGGGCCGCCTGCTGGCGGAGGCGAAGGGCCCGGGAATCATCCTGGTGTTCGCTCCCGTGGATCGCATGGTGCGCATCTCGCTGCGGCAGGAGGCGCTGGAGGTCCCGCCCCAGGACATCATCACCCGCGACAACGTGACCCTGAAGGTCAACGCCGTCATCTTCCTGCGCGTGATCGACTCCAACAAGGCGGTGGTGCAGGTCTCGAACTATCTCTACCAGACCTCGCAGTTCGCCCAGACCACCCTGCGCTCGGTGCTGGGCGAGGTCGAGTTGGACCAGTTGCTCTCCCACCGCGACATGCTGAACACGCGCATCCAGAGCATCCTGGACACGCACACCGCGCCCTGGGGCGTGAAGGTGGTGAACGTCGAGGTCAAGCAGGTGGACCTACCGGAATCCATGCTGCGGGCCATGGCGAAGCAGGCCGAAGCGGAGCGCGAGAAGCGCGCCAAGGTGATCCACGCGGAGGGCGAGTTCGCGGCGGCGCAGCGCCTAGTGGAGGCGGCGCACCTCCTCGCGACCGAGCCCATCGCGCTGCAACTGCGCTACCTGCAGACGCTCACCGAGATCGGGGTGGAGAAGAACACCACCATCGTCTTCCCGGTGCCGATCGACATCATCGGCAATATCCAGAAGCTGCTGGAACAATCGCTGGGTAAACCGAAGTCATAGATCTAAAAGAGCGGAGAATCGAATGCCGGAACAAGACGTGGAGGTAACCTTGGGCACAGGAAAACTGCTGGGACTGTTCTTCGGGATGGTGGTGGTCTGCGCCATCTTCTTCGGCCTGGGATACTCGATGGGCAAGAATGCGACGCCCGCGGGATCGCTGATCACGGACGGCGGACCGTCGGTGGTGCAGGCGGGCCCGAAGCCGACCCCGGCCCGCACCCCGCCGACTGCGGCATCCACGGACGCTGGCGCGCCCCCGACGGCGCCCAGTCAGGCCGACCTCACCTTCTACAAGTCCACGGAGCAGAAAGAGGTCGCCGCCAAGCTGACGCCGGCCGCTGAGGCCAAGGCTCCACCGTCCGCTGCGCCCGCCACGCCAGCCGCGGCTCCCAAGCAGGCGCCCGCTCCCGAGATGCATTCCGGGGCCGGCTACGTGGTGCAGGTGGCGGCGGTCGCCAAACAGGAAGACGCGGAAGCCCTGGCCGACGCCCTGCGCAAGAAGAGCTATCCGGTATTCGTGATGAACACCGCCAATGACAAGCTGATCCGGGTGCAGATCGGGCCCTTCGCCGAACTCCGGCAAGCCGAAGACATGAAGGCGAAGCTGGCGGGCGACGGATACAACGCAATCGTAAAGAAGTAGCAAGGACAAATCAGATCGCAGAAGTCAGAATGCAGAAGTAAATGCCTTCTGGAGTCTTACTTCTGCAATCTGCCTTCTGCGTTCCTCGTTGCCTCTGCATCTAATCCGTATCGAAGCGCTGTTCCTTCCACGGATCTCCGTACATGTGGTAGCCGTTCTGCTCCCAGAAACCGGGCGCGTCGTTCTCCAGGAACTCCAGGCCCCGGACCCACTTCACCGACTTCCAGGCGTACAGATGGGGAACGATGAGGCGCAGCGGGTATCCATGCTCGGGGCTGAGCGCTTGCCCGTCGTGATGGGTAGCGAAGAGGACATTGGGACGGTCGAGATCGGCGAGCGGAACGTTGGCCGTGAAGCCCTGTTCGGCGTGGACCAGGACGCACCTGGCTTCGGGTTTCGGCCGCGCCAGGCGCAAGATCTCGCGAAAGGACACGCCCTCCCAGCGATTGTCGAAGCGGCTCCAGCGGGTGACGCAGTGGAAGTCGGAGGTCACCTGGGTCCGGGGGAGCTTGTTGAATCCATCCCAGGCGAGTTTCACCGGGCCCGCGACCAGGCCCCAGACCTTGAAATCCCAGGTGGCGGGATCGAAACCGGGCACCGAGCCGTAATGCAGCACCGGCCACTTGAGCGTGGCCGCCTGACCGGGAGGCAGGCGATGCGCCTCCTTCATCCGGAGCTCAAGCTCCTTCCGCTCATTGCCTTCGAAGAGCATGACGTTGTGATTCACGCCGGAGAGGAAAGTTGCACAACCGGCGTCGCCCCACTGCCGTGGGGCTCGCTGCGAGCTGCCAACGGTAGGTCCTCACGCTCATCCCTAACGGGAGTTCGCTCAGGATGTACGAAAGAAAAGGGCCGGGACGAGGCCCGGCCCAGGCAGACTCAGGAATCAGCGCGAGACCGCGGTAAACAGGTCGGTCTGGAGCAACGACTGGAAGCGCTGGTCATCGCTCTTGAAGTGGACCTTCAAGGTGGAGGCGTCCGACTCCACGGTGGTGTTCTCCAGGGCGTACTGTTCGGAGCCCTTGGCGTTCATCTTGCGATACATCAGGCCCGCCTTGACCAGCGAGGAGAGCGTGGCCGCGGTCATGTTGTCGGCGGTCAGCACGCTGAGGTCGAAGTTGACGCCATTGTTGAAGTCCATGGTGTAGTAAGAGCCCGACAGACGCTTCTTGACCGTTTCGTAATCCGCCAGGCCGGCGGCGTCACCCAGGGCCGAGCGCATCATGTTCCGCGTCCCCTCGGCGTCGAGCACGCTCCACACCGCGCCTCCGCTGACCGACTGGATCAGGTCGGTGACATCGGCGTTGCTGTTGAGGCTGCGCTTGTCCCCGTCACGGGTCTGCAGCGCGTTCCTCACCGCGCTCGAGTCTCCGAAGACCAGGGTCCAGTCGTCGAGGAACGCCATCTCCATCCCGTTGCCCATGGGGTAGATGGCCGATTTGTGGTACATGGCGGGCTTGATTCCCTTCTTCTGCATGCGGGCGACCACGCGGGAGCGCCCGAATTGCCCGTTGGCAACGCCCATGACCTTCAACGTGGACTTCGGCTTGGCCTCCGGGTTGTCTTTGGGGGGCGGCATGGTGACGCGGTAGGAGACGAAGGTCAGGCTGTCCATCTGAGTGGCAGGGTCGATGCCCACAGCGCGCAGGGCCGTCTCGAACTGCTTCAGGTTTTCCGGCAGCACGCGGCCCTTCAAGGCCATGGCGGTCTCGGAATTGGTCACCCGGCGATAATCCACGGAGATGATCTGCTGCACCTCGGCGGGAATCACGGCATTGGCCGCCGTCCCCAGGGTGGCCGCCATCGCCGGCAGCGCCAGCAGCAGAACCAACAGAATCAGCACACTACGCTTCATAGGACCTCATTGTTCGGATTCGATGCCGGAAAGATGTTCCCGGCGGAGCTGTGGTTGGACGGGAACATCTCTGCTTAGCACGTTTATACCACCGAAACCCTGCTCCCAAGAGAAGGTTTCGGGTGACTTGAGAAGCACTCGGTGCTCAGCAAGACTCATGCAGGTTTCAGGGCCGCGGTCTTCCGGCGGGTCTCGGAAACAAACTCGTGATCGGTCAGAGACTCGAGGTTGATGTCCACATTCGCCAAGGCGCCTTCGACGGCGGCGCGGGAAAGTGCGGCGGCCACGGTCAGGTCGGAAGCCATCTTGGGGTTGGTGATGGCCTTCAGCGAGCCGGTGATGCGGCCGACCTCCGCGCTCCGCTCGGCAACACTCAGGGGAACGTTGGTCGCCTGGCGCAAGGCGGCGTTGATGGCGGAATCGCCGTTGGGAGACTCCTTGGCCGCCTTGTAGGCCTTGACCACGGAATCGTAGGAGGCGGCGTCGGCGTCAATGGCTGCTTTCAACTCCTCGCGGAGCTGTGAAAGGCGGGCGATGGCTTCGCCCAGCTCGCGGTCATACTGCAGGTAGTTCTTCTTGCCGCGGGACATGGCGGCCACCATGTGGGCCAGGCCGGCGGCCATGGCGCCGGCCGCGGCGGAGGCGCTGCCGCCTCCGGGGGTCGCCGTCGGCGCCGCCAGCTGTTCCACGAACGGTTCCACGCCCCCGCGCAGTCCTCCGACCGCCATCTTTCCGCCCATGATGGCGGCGAGGCGGTTCTCCAGGATCAGCGAGGAATCGAAATTCTCCACCTGAAGGAACCACTCGGCGGCCTGCTCCAGGGCTTTCTTGGGGATGAGCCCGACGATCTCGCTGGAGAGCGGCATCACGCCGTAGCGGGCCGCTTCCCGTTTCACGAACTCGAAGACGCGGGCCACCGGCGTCTGCTCGAAGTCGGTGAGGTTCATCGAGACCTGGGCCAGGCCGCGCACCGGGAATCCCGCGGCCTTGACGTAGCGCAGGCCGCCGGTCGAGAAGCGGATGGCCTTGGCCACCTTCTTGGCGATCTCTACGTCGGGGGTATTCAGGTAGATGTTGTAGGCGATGAGGAACTTGCGGGCGCCGACCACGGTGGCGCCGGCGGTGGGATGGACGCGCGGCTCGCCGACGTCGGGCTTGCGCGCAGGGTTGGTGGCGATCTCGTCGCGGATGCCCTCGAACTGGCCACGGCGGATGTTCTCCAGGTTGGTGCGCTCCGGGGTGGTGGCGGCGGCTTCGTAAAAATAGACGGGGATCTGGTAGCGCTTCCAGATCTCCTCGCCGACCTTGCGGGCGATGGTCACACAGTCGTCGATGGTCACGCCCTCGATGGGGATGAACGGCACCACATCGGCGGCGCCCAGGCGCGGATGCGCCCCCTGGTGCCTGGTCAGATCGATGAGCGCCGCGGCCTTGCCCACGCCGCGGATAGCGGCCTCGGCGATGGCGTCGCGGTCGCCCACGATGGTGATGACGCAGCGGTTGTGGTCGGCGTCCATCTCGCGATCCAGCAGGAAGACGCCGGGGAGCTTCATCGCCGCGACAATGGCGTCAACCTTGGCTTTGTCGCGGCCTTCGGAGAAGTTGGGGACACATTCGACGAGAGACATAACAAGCCTGCCGGATGAATTGAAACAGTCGAGGATAGCGGGTTAGCAAGCCGGTCGCAACTGCACAAGAGATCCCTCGCGACCGAGGTCGCTCAGGATGACGCCGGCGTCATTTCCACCAGTGATATCCGAGCGTGAACTGGATGGTGTTGATACCCGGGTTGGGAGAGGCGAGGCCGGCGTTGGAGATATGCACGTACCGCGCTGCGAGATTGATGGAACGGTTGTGCTGAATGAAGAACTGCAACCCCGCTGCAGCTTGAGGCGTGAAGTTCACCGCATTGGTGCCGAAAGGCACGTCGTGATTGGTGAAGAGAAGCCCCGCTCCTCCCTCCAGGTAGGGCACCACCTTCTTCCCGGCAGAGAAGTTGTATTTCAACAAGACGGGCGTGAATCCGCCGCCGTAAGAGTTCTCCACCGGTTGGAAGACCACGTAGGCGGGGATCAGATCGACGGCGTACTCGAAATGGTCGGTGAGCAGATATCCGACCCGCAGGCCCGCGTTCCAGACCTGCGTGTCTTCGGTCCCGCCGGGGACCCAGGTTCCGCCACCCGTCCAGATACCGAGCTCCCAGGCGCCTTTGTGGATGGAGTTGGAGTTTTGCGCGGCAACAGAGACACAGAGCAGCAGAATGACGGCGGCCAGTCTCATCAGGTCGTTCCTTGGCATGCGGTTCCGAAGAAATTAGCAGGAGTGGAGACGGTTTGGCGATAGCAAACAAAGCACGGTGCACAGAAGAAGCCGCCCCCTGGGGCGGCTTGGCTGACGACCGGCGACTGACGACTAGCGACTAACTCGCCACTTCCTCCAGCGCCTTCTGGTCGATATCGAAATTGGAGTACACGTGCTGGACGTCGTCGTGGTCCTCCAGCGCCTCCAGCAGGCGGATCATCGTGCCGGCCTGCTGCCCTTCCAGCTTCACGTAGGTCTGGGGCAGCATGGCGATCTCCGACGTGGTAACCGGCAGATTGGCCTTCTTCACCGCCGCCAGCACGGGCTCGTAGCTGTGCGGGTCGGTGACGACTTCCCAGTTCTCGCCATCGTCGCGCAGGTCTTCGGCGCCGGCGTCGAGCACGACGCCCATCAGGTCGTCTTCCTTCACCGCGGACTTGGGGATGGTGACCGAACCTTTCTTGTGGAACATGTAGGCGACCGAACCGGCCTCGCCCATGTTCCCGCCGTTCTTGGTCAGGACGTGGCGGATCTCGCTGACAGTGCGGTTGCGGTTGTCGCTGGAGATCTCGATGAGCATGGCCACCCCGCCCGGCCCGTAGCCTTCCAGGGTGAACTCTTCGTAGCTGACGCCGGGGAGTTCGCCGGTACCACGCTGGATGGCGCGCTTGATGTTGTCGGCGGGCATGTTCTCCGCCTTGGCGGCGGCAATAGCTCCGCGCAGGCGCGGATTCTTGTCGGGATCGCCCCCGCCCTTGGCCGCCATGGTGATCTCCTTGATCAGGCGGGTGAAGATCTTGCCGCGCTTGGCGTCCAGCGCGCCCTTCTTGTGTTTGATGGTGGCCCATTTGGAATGGCCGGACATGCGAAACCTCGCGTGCTGGGGGGACCAGCAGAGATGAAGGCAATCGCGGATTATAGCAGTCGCTAGTCGCTGGTCGCTAGTCGCTGGCTAACGCCGAAGCTGTTGCGGACGCGGGTCGGGCGGAAGGACCTCCGGCTGTCGGGTACGGGCCTTGTAGGTGTAGAGGACCGCGAGCAGCGGCGCCGAGACCAGCACTCCGATGAAGTTGAAGAAGAAGCCGAGCACCAGCGGGGTCAGGATGGAGGCCCAGATGGGTACCTTCACCGTCCGCTTCATGATGTACGGCTGGAGCACCAGGCCGTCGGCAACGGCGATCGTCGCGTACAGGATCAGGACGTAAATCAGGCGCATGCCGCCGCCGCTGGTCACGCCGGCAAAGGCGGGGCCGATCAGCGAGAGGATGGGACCGAAGTGGGGAACATATTGAAACGCGAAGGCGAGCAGTGCCCAGAACGGAGCCCAGGGCACGCCGATGATCCACAGCCCCACCAGCCAGATGCCGCCGACGATCAGCGAGTCGTAGGTCTGGGCGACGAACCAGCGGTGCAGGGCCGAGCCGGTGGTGCGCAGGTGGTCTTGAAGATCCATGTCTTCCCTGCTTAGATGCTATCGAACCGAGATTCCACCGTTCGCTGTAAACCTCGCCAAGGGAAATCCGTCAGATAGGGTAACAGCCGGGTATGGAAGACGCGCTCGAGATCACGGCCGCCGGGCGGTTCGCGGAAGGGGTGACTCCGCTTGATTTCGAGCGGCTGGTCCCCGAGTACCAGCAGCGGATCTACCGCATCCTGCTGGGCCTGGTGCGGGACCCCGACACGGCCGACAACCTGACCCAGGAATGCTTTGTGCGCGCCTACCAGAAGCGCGCCGCCTTCCGCGGAGACTCCAGCGTGGCGACCTGGCTGGTCTCGATCGCCATCAACTTGGCCCGCGACCACGCCCGCAACCGGCGCACGCACTTCTGGCAGCGGCTATTCGCCACTCCGGTCGAGGAGCGTGAAGAGGCGATGGCCAGCGCCAGGGACCGCGGTTCATCCGCGGAGCAGCGGCTGATCGCCTCGCAGCAGCTTTCGCAGGTCTGGCACATAGTGGACGGTCTCTCTCCACGGCAGCGCGAAGTCTTCCTGCTGCGCTTCGTCGAGGAGCTGCCGCTGGAGCAGATCGCCGAAGCCACCGGGATGCAGGTCGGGACGGTGAAGGCGCACCTTGCACGGGCCGTCTCCACCGTTCGGCAACGAGTGAGGGAGTATGCAGTTAGAACGACACCTGAACGACACTGAAGTCGGCGAACTGCTGGCCGGCGAGGGGATCGACGAGGCGACGAGGCATGTGGCGCGTTGCACCGCATGTTCGTCCGAGGTCACCGAGCTTGCCACCTTGCGTGACGCTCTGCGGGGCGAGTTGAGCGGGGCCGCCGACCGTCCCGAGCACTTCTGGATACGTCAGCGGGCGCGGATGAGGGAGCGGTTGACGCAGCAGAGGCCGTGTTTGCGCTGGCCGATCGCGGCCATGGCGGCCCTGGCGGTGCTGAGCTTCGGGCTCTCCAGTATCAAGACGCCAGCCCCGGCGCCGGCCCGTGCGGTGCAGACCGTCGACGCCGACGACCTGCTGCTGCGCGACATCCAGCACTCGCTGGCGCATCGGGCCCCGGAGCCGCTCATGCCGGCCAGCGTCCTGCTGCAAGAGATGACAATCGATTCAAGGAAGCACGAGAAGAGGGAGAACTGAATGAAACGCATTGTGCTGATCGTACTGTTACTGTTCTTTGTCGCCGGCCCAGCCACCGCCCAGGAGGCTGGAGTACGTCGACATACAGGGCCGCTGGGCGCGGCTCCCACGCCGCCTCCGGCTCCGCCCGCACCGCTGGGCAAATGGTGGAAGAATTCGGACGTGGTCAAGGAGCTGCAACTGAGCGATGCCCAGATCAAGCAGATCGAGCAGACATTCATCGACTACCGCCTGAAACTGATCGACCTGCGTGCCGAGGTGGAGCGGCAGGAACTGAGGCTGCAGCCCCTGATCGAAGCCGATCGCCCGGACGAGCAACAGGTCGGGGCGCAGGTGGATGCGGTGCTGGCGGCCCGCGCCAAGCTGGAAAAGACCAACACCATGATGATGCTGGCCATCCGGCGGGCGCTTTCGGTGGAGCAGTGGAAGAAGCTGCAAGCCATCCAGCAGAAGCGCGAGGGGCCATTCATGCGCCACTTCGAAGGGCCGGTACCGCAGCCCGGCGCACACATGGAGAGGGACGTCTTCTACTACCGGCGCGGCCCCGGAGGTGCGCCTGAGGCAACTCCCCCGCCGCCCGGCGCCGAGCACGACGAGTAGTCTTTCCCGCGGCCGCCATGGTCCCCTGCCCGGCAATGGCGGCCGCTTTTTTCCATGCTAGACTTGGTTGTGGGCATCCCCCTACAAGTGAGAGAGCAGCGATGAAATTCGGCGTACTGGTGTTCCCGGGCTCCAACTGCGATCACGACGCCTACTGGGTAGCCGGGCAAGTGGCCAAGCAACCGGTAACCTTCCTCTGGCACGAAACCCACGACTTGGAGGATTGCGACGCCGTCATCGTGCCCGGCGGCTTCGCCTACGGGGATTACCTGCGCACCGGGGCCATCGCCCGCTTTGCTCCGGTGATGGAATCGGTAAAGAAGTTTGCCGCCTCGGGCGGGCTGGTGATCGGCATCTGCAACGGCTTCCAGATCCTGTGCGAAGCGGGATTGCTGCCCGGCGCGCTCATGAGGAACTCAGGGCTGAAATACATCTGCAAGCACGTGCACGTACGCGTGGAAAGCATCGACACGCCCTTTACCAACGCCTGCCGGAAGGGCGAGGTGCTGCGCATCCCCATCGGGCACATGGAAGGCAACTACTATTGCGACCAGGCCACGCTGGACGCGTTGCAGCGGCAGGAGCGGGTCGTCTTCCGCTACTCGACCCCCCAGGGTCAGATCACGGCGCAAGCCAATCCCAACGGATCCCTGGACAACATCGCCGGCGTCTGCAGCGAGGGCCGCAATGTGCTCGGCATGATGCCGCACCCCGAACGCGCCAGCGAGGACCAGCTGGGTTCGGCTGATGGGTTCAAGGTCTTCCAGTCCATGGTCGGAGCGCTGGCCGCAAGATAGCAGTCAGGATCACATCCTCAGCGAAAAGCCCCGCGCCCACGCGGGCTTCTCTTCTTGGGTACAATGCAGCGCGGGGGTCGTTATTCATCCGGAAAAGGTGTACGAATTCGGGCCTTTCCGGCTCGAAGTAGAGGAACGGCGCTGCCTCAAGCGCGGCCAACCGGTCCGGTTGCGCGGCAAGGTGTTCGACACACTGGCGGCCTTGGTCACTCACCATGGCCGGCTGCTGCGGAAAGACGAACTCCTGGGGATGGTCTGGCCGGACACGATCGTCGAGGAGAACAACCTCGACCATACGATCTCGCGCCTTCGCAAAGCGCTGGGAGATCAGGGGCAGTACATCGAAACCGTCCCCCGCCAGGGATACCGGTTCGTTGCCCCGGTGACGGAATCCGACCGCACCGCAGCGCCACCGGCTGTCGTGCAGAGACCTCCCCAGATCCCGGAGCAGAAGATCTGCTTCTTCACCACCGACGACGGCGTCCGCATCGCCTACTCCACAGCGGGGAGCGGGCCGCCGCTGGTCAAGGCGGCCAACTGGCTGAACCACCTGGAATTCGAGTGGAAGAGCCCTATCTGGCGGCATTGGATCCCCGAACTCACCCGCCGGCACACGCTCATACGTTACGACGAGCGCGGGAACGGGCTCTCGGACTGGAACATCCAGGACTTCTCCTTCGAGGCCTGGGTGCGGGATTTTGACCAGTTGATCGACACCCTGGGGCTGAAGCACTTTGCGCTGCTGGGTATCTCGCAGGGAGGCGCGGTGGCCGTATCGTATGCGGTCCGGCACCCGGAGCGGGTCAGCCGCATGATCCTCTACGGCGCATTTGCCCGCGGCTGGTCGATGCGCAACGCCCCGCAGGAGGTGGAACGGCGTACCGCCTTGCTGACCCTCATCAAGTTCGGCTGGGGAAAGGACAATCCCGCATTCCGACAGCTTTGGAGCTCCTTGTTCACTCCCGATGCGCCGCCGGAGCAGTTCGACTGGTTCAATGAGCTGCAGCGAGTGACCACGTCGCCGGAGAATGCAGTCGAGCTGCTTTCCGCCGGGGGACGCATCAACGTGGTGGACTTGCTGCCCAGCGTGCGCTGCCCGACCTTAGTTCTTCACAGCGCCGGGGATGCGGTCGTTCCCATCGCGGAGGGCCGGCTGCTGGCGTCGCGCATTCCCGGTGCGCGCTTCGTGGAACTGCCCAGCCGCAACCACCTGGTCATGGCACACGAGCCCGCCTGGAAGGTATTCACGCGTGAGGTGCGGTCGTTCCTTGAAGAAGATGCCGCGCAGTACGCGGGTGGTTCCTTGCGGCTGGTGCGCGGCGGGCGAAGATAGGGCGCCCCGTTACTGGAACGCCTCCTTGTTGACCACGTAGGGCATCTTGCGGACGTCGCCGCCGTAGTTGCCTTCCAGCATGTCGATCAGCCCCTGCACGCAGCGCCCGGCCATCCCTTTGTCGGGCTCTGGGGAAAGGCGAGTGATGGTGGCGGCGCTGGCGAAATGGGGAAACAGGCGCAGCCGGTCGGCGATCTCGGGATCGCGCAAGGGCGAATCGGCGGGCAGAGGCTCCTTCTCGAAGACGTCGATGGCAGCACCGGCGATCCAGCGCTCCTTCAGGGCCTTGTACAGCGCGTTCTCCTCCACCACCGGACCGCGCGAAGTGTTCACCAGATAAGCGCTGGGCTTCATCAGCCGGAAGGTCTTCTCGTCGAACAGGTGATACGTCGGGGTATCGGATTCCCCGGGCCGCAGCAGGGGCACATGGACGCTCACGAAGTCGGCCCGGCGAAGCGCTTCTTCAAGGCCGACATAGCGGATATGGCGACGTTCCTTGCAAATCCCGGTCGCGGCCCGCTGGTCCATCAGGGTCTGAATATTCGCGACGAAGCGCTCATTCTGGTACTGCGCGTCGTAGCAGAGGATGTCCATGTCGAAGCCGATGGCCTTCTTGATGAGGGCCAGGCCGATGCGGCCGGTGCCGATCACGGCCAGCGTCTTCCCGGTCACCTCGTCGCCGAGGAACGGCAGGAAGGGATGCCAGGTCTCCCACTTGTTGTCGCGCAGGAGATGCTCGGCGGGCCACAGCTTGCGAGCGGCGGCGGCCAGGATGAAGAAGGCAAACTCCGCCGTGGCCTCGGTCAGGACGTCGGCAGTATGGGTGAAAGGGACTTTGTAGCGGTTGGCATCAGCCCGGTTGATGTTGTCGAAGCCAACGGCGATCTGGGCCACGCCCTTCAGGGTCCCCTTGCCGGCTTCGAAGACCTCGGCGTCAATCGGGTCGCGCAGGGTGGTGATCAGGCCGTCCACGCCCGACTTGACCTTCTCGATGATGAGCTTCTTGGGGGGCGGCTCGGGCTTGGGATACACCTCGAGCTCATAGCCGCGCTGGCGAAGGATGTTCAAGGCCGGGTCGCCGATATCGCAGGTAGCAAAGACGCGAAAGCGTTTCTTTTCGTTCAAGTCAAAACCTCAACACAAAGGACACAAAGATTTCCACGAAGGACACAAAGGAAACCGTACAAAGCAAAGCAGAGACGCCCCACCACGTCTCTGCTGATCCAAGTCCGCCGGGCGGGCCGCCCGGCGCTACACAACACCTACAGGTTCTTGTTGGCCCACTGCTCGACGCGGTCCAGCGCCTTGTTGATGTTCTCGATCGAATTGGCGACGCTGAAGCGCAAATAGCCTTCGCCGAACGCGCCGAAGGCGGTGCCGGAGAGCGCCGCCACGCCCGCCTGTTCCAGCAGGGCGTCGGCCAGCTTCTTCGACGGCCACCCGGTCCGGGTGATGTTCGGGAACATGTAGAAGGCGCCCTTGGGCTTCTTGCAGGAGAAGCCCTTGATACGATTGATGCGGTCGTAGAAGACGTCGCGGCGGCGGCGGAACTCGTTGCACATGCGGTCCACCGACGACTGGTCGCCGCGCAATCCGGCCGCGCCCGCCACCTGGGTAAAGCTGGCGGTGCAGGAGTTGGAGTTGGTCATCAGGCGGGCGATATGCTGCGCCAAGTCGGCGCGCATGACGCCGTATCCCAGGCGCCAGCCGGTCATGGCATAGGTCTTGGAGAAGCCGTCCAGCAGGATGACCCGGTCCTTCCAGCCATCCAGCGACATCAGGGAGTGATGCTCGCCTTCGAAGATCAGGCGGCTGTAAATCTCGTCGGAGAGGACGAAGATGTCGCGGTCGCCGATGGCCTCGGCGACGTCGCGGCTGTCCTCCTTGGTCATCACCCCACCGGTCGGGTTCTGGGGCGAGTTCAGGATGATGAGCTTGGTGCGGTCGTTGACCAGCGACTTCAGCTCGTTCACGTCCAGGCGGAAGTCCCGGTCTTCGCGCAGCTGGATGGGGACGGCCTTGGCCCCCAGGAAGTTGATCATCGACTCATAGATGGGGAAGCCAGGGTTGGGGTAGATGACTTCATCCCCTTCTTCAACCAATGCCATAATCGTGAAGAAAATAATTGGCTTGCCACCAGGCACAACAACAACTTCATCGGCCGTGGCCTTGACCCGGCGGGAGCGGCTGACGTCTTCCGCGATGGCTTCGCGCAGGGTCGGCAGGCCAGCCGAGGGGCCGTAGTGGGTCCAGCCCTTGTGCAGGGCGTCGGTGGCCGCCTCAATGATGTTCGCGGGGGTGTCAAAATCGGGTTCGCCGATCTCCAGGTGGACGATGTCGCGCCCCTTGGCTTCCAGGGCGCGGGCCTTCACCAGCACCTCGAATGCCGTCTCGGTGCCGAGGCGGGACATGCGGCGTGCCAGGCGCAGTTCGGTCTGTGTAGCTCTCATGGAATGACCTCGTATGAATGCAGAATGAGCAGCTTCCCGGCGTCACCGACACCGGGGGAAGGAACC
>DATKKJ010000161.1 GCA_035543055.1 Terriglobales bacterium
GTCGCCATCGTCGAGGTCCCCAAGGAGGACTTCGCCCGCGGCGGCACCCTGATCGTGGATCGAAAATGACGTGGCTCGGCCGTGTCAGCCGTGCCCGCACCCGCGCACACTTATGTTCGTTCTTCTCTGTGCGCTCTGTGTTTCTGTGGTGAGATCTACTTTTCTCTAGAAACCACGAAATCCGGCACCCACAGCAGCGCCCGCTTGATCTCTGAGTCGGGGAACTCGCGGATCAGCTCCCGGGCCTCCGCCGCGTACTCCGAGGCCCGCGCCAGGGCGAAATCCAGCGACCCGTAGCGGTTGAGGATCTTGAGGATGTCCTGGTGCCCCACGCCGTTGAAGGCGCGCTCGCGCAGCACGGTCTCGATCTGCTTGCGCTCCGCCGGAGTGCAGCGCTCCAGCGCGTGGATCACGGCCAGCGTCGCCTTGCCCTCGCGCAGGTCGCTGGCCACCGGCTTGCCCAGTACCTCTTCCGATGCCGTCAGGTCGAGCACGTCGTCCACGATCTGGAACGCCATGCCCACGTCGCGCCCGTACTTCGCCAGCTTCTCTTCCTGCTCTTCCGGGGCTTTGCCCAGGATCGCGCCCAACCGCATGCAGGTGGAGAACAGGCACGCGGTCTTGCGGAAGATCAAATCGAAGTGCTCTTCCTGGCTGATGGACTTCCCCAGCTTCTCCATCTGCAACAGCTCGCCCTCGACCATCTGCTGGGTCAGGTCGATCAGGGCGTCGAGCACCCGGAAGTTGCGCTCCTGCACCGCGATCTTGAACGCCTGCATGTAGAGCCAGTCGCCGGCCAGCACGCACTTGGAATTGCCCCACTGGGTATTGGCCGACGGGCGCCCGCGCCGGGTCTGCGCCTCGTCGATGATGTCGTCGTGCACCAGCGTGGCCGTGTGGATGATCTCGACCACCGCTCCCAGCCGGATCACGCTGCGATCGTTGCACTGGAAGAGCTTCGAGGACAGCAGCAGCAGCGCCGGGCGGATCCTCTTGCCGCCGCCGCCGCGCAGGTGCTCCCCGATGTCGGTGATGGCGGCGACGCTCGAGACCGTGTCCCGCCCGAACTCGCGCTCCATCGCTGCCAGGTCGTCCCGCAGCAGGTCGAACACTTCTTTCGCCACCGCCGAGGTTGTGCTGGGTGTGGCCACCGACTCCTGACTCCTGACTACTGACTCCTGTAGTTGACGAACTGCATATCGATCCCGAAGTCCTGCTGCCGGAGCAGCGCGATGATCTCCTGCAGCGTGTCGCGGTCCCGCCCGCTCACCCGCACCAGGTCTCCCTGGATCGACGCCTGCACTTTCTTCTTCGAGTTCTTGACCACCTTCACGATCTCCCGCGCCTTCTCGATGGGGATGCCCTGCTGCATGGTGATTCTCTGCTTCACCGTGGCCCCCGCCGCCGGCTCGACCGCGCTGTATGTCAGCGCCTTCAGCGGTACGCCGCGCTTGACCAGCTTGGTCTGCAGCACGTCGTTGACGGCTTTGACCTTGTACTCATCCACCGCCGCCAGGTGGATCGTGTCTTTGCCCTCCAGCGCGATGTTGCACTTAGCGTCCTTCAGGTCGAAGCGGGTGTGGATCTCTTTCGAAGCCTGCTGGATGGCGTTCGAGACTTCCTGCAAGTCCACCTTGCTGACGATGTCGAAAGAGTTCTCAGGCATGACGTCCGCCTATGCTATAGGTTGCCGCCGAACCCCCGCAACCGGCGACATCGCTTACCTCTGTCATCCTGAGCGGGCTTCAGCCCGCGAAGGACCCCACCGGCCCTGGCAGCGCCCAGGTCGCTCAAAGGCACTTCGGGCCAAATGCTGTATAGTCTTCATGCTCGAAGGAGGACCACATGTCCGCTCGCAACGGCGACAAATCCCGCTACGGACGCCAGCGCCGCAAGAAGATCGCCCAGCGCAAGCGCAACCGGGCCCTGCGCAAGACCGGGCAGAAATAGCTAGGCCGACGGACGGGCCAGCATCCACACCCCCAGCGCCAGGATGATCGCCCCGACGACCGCGCGAAAGGTACGCTCCGGGATGCGGCGCAGCAACGGCTGCCCAGCGATCGTTCCCAGCACCACGCCGGCGCTGCCCAGGAGCATCAGCTTCCACTGTGCTCCGATCTCGTGGAACTGAGTGGCGGCGTACACCGGCATGCGGAATCCGTCCACCAGCAGCGCGATGGCGGTCGCCGTTGCCACGAACGATTCCTTCTTCACATCGAATCCGAACAGCGCTGCCGAGCGGATGCCGCCCTGGTTTCCCACCAGCCCGCCGAAGATCCCGGATAGAGCGCCCGCCACCCAGCCCGTTGTCCGCCCGAAGCGCATGCGCGATGCCAGCCCGCTCACGCCCATGATGCCCGCGAACACCAGCAGAGCGCCCAGGATGTAGCTGAGGACCACACTCTTCAGCCAGGCGTGCAGCAACGCTCCCGCCAGCCCGCCGAGGCCGCTGGTGATCCCGAATGTCAGGAACACCCGCCGGTCCATGTGCTGCCGGATGAGGACGAACCGCAGGGCGGTCGCGATCAGGTGCGGGACCGACACCACCGCCACCGCCAGCTTGGTTCCCAGGGCGGTCGCCAGCAGGGGCGTCAGGATGCTCCCGATCCCGAACCCCGCAATCGAGGCGATCCCGCCCGCCACTGCCGCCGCTATCAGCACGAGTATGTGGAATGTCGGAATGAGCGCCATTACTTCAGCTTGAAGAACCGGTAGAAATTCTCCGTCGTCGCCCGCCCCACCGTATCCCGCGTGATCCCCCGCAACTCCGCGATCTCCCGCGCCGTCTCCACCACGTACGCTGGCTCATTGCGCTTGCCCCGGTAGGGGATCGGCGCCAGGTACGGTGCATCGGTCTCGATCAGCATGCGGTCGAGCGGGACCTCCTTTGCGGTGTCCCGGATGTTCTGCGCCTTCGGGTAAGTCACATTTCCGGCGAACGAGATCATGAAGCCCATCTCCAACGCCGTCCGCGCATGCTTCAGCTCGCCGGTGAAACAGTGCAGCACCCCGCCCAGCCCGCTAGCTGCCCAATGCTCGCCCAGCAGGTGCAGCAGGTCCACCCACGCATTCTCGCTGTGGTCGCTGGGGCGGTTGTGGATGACGATGGGCTTTCCGCGCGCCCGCGCTACCTCCATCTGGCGCACGAACACCGCGCGCTGCACCTCGCGCGGCGAGTGATCGTAGTGGTAGTCGAGCCCGATCTCCCCCACCGCGATGACTTTGGGATGGCGTGCCAGCTCGTCCAGCTTCTGATAAGCGGCTTCATTCGCCAGCCGCGCCTCGTGCGGATGCACACCCGCCGTCGCCCAGATCCAGTCGTGCCCTTCGGCCAGCCGGCTCCCGCACTCCATCTCCTCGGGTCCGTTGCCATTCCCGATTGCGACCAGGGCCTCCAACCCCGCTTCCTGCGCCCGGAACAACACCTCTCCCCGGTCGTGCGCGAACTTCGGCCCGTCGAGATGGCAGTGGGAATCTACGAACATTGGGTGATTGAGTAATTCGGTAATTGAGTGATTGAGAGAATGATTCCGCCCCGAAACGCAGGTGCAATGACCCAATTACCCGATTTCTCAATTACCCGACCTACTTCAGTCTCGCCCCGACCGGCACATCCTCCAGGAATCCCGCCAGCACCGGCTGCCCATCCCCCACGCTCGCCGCCAGCAGCATCCCATTCGACTCCAGCCCGCGCAACTTCCGTGGCTGAAGATTGGCCACGATCACGATCTTCCGTCCGATCAGCTTCTCCGGCTCGTACGCCAGCGCGATCCCGGCCACGATCTGCCGCACTTCGTTTCCCAGGTCCACCTCGAGCCGCAGCAGCTTGTCCGCGCCCTTGACCTTCTCCGCGTGCTTCACCTGCGCTACCCGCAGCTCGATCTTGCTGAAATCGTCGATTGTGATCTTGGGCTGCTCCGCCGCGCTAGTCGCCGCCGCCGCCGGTCCGGTCACCGCCTGGGTCGCGGGCTGACCTGCCTGCGTCCCGCTTCCTGCCGGCTCGCTTTTCTGCGGCGCCTGTGTGCGCTGCTCTTCCATCTGCTGCATCCTCTCGATCGCGGATTTGTCGGCGCGCGGGAACACGCCCTCCACCTTGCCCAGCTTCGTGCCTACCGGAAGCTGTCCCCACTTCAATCCCGCCAATTTCAGTTTCTTGATTTCGCCCAGCCCGAGCTGCGCCCAGATCCTGGCGGTCGACTCCGGCAGCACCGGATGGACCAGCGCGGTCACGATGCGCAGTGCCTCCGCGCAGGTGTACAGGATGGTGGCCAGCCGCGCCCGGCTCTCCTCGTCCTGCTTCTCGCCGATGGCCCACGGCTCGTTCTCGACGATGTACTTGTTGACCGCTCCCACCAGCGCCCATGCCGTCTCCAGCGCCCGCGAGAACTGGTAGTCGTCGAACTGCTCGCCGAACGTCTTGATGGTCTCCTTCGCCTGCTTGGCGATCGCGTCGTCGGCGGCGGTCCGTGCCACCGTCCCCGACGGATAGGGCACCTCGCCCTTGAAGTAGCGGCCGATCATGGACAGCGTGCGGCTCGACAGGTTGCCGAGATCGTTCGCCAGGTCGGCGTTGAAGCGCTGCACCAAGGCGTCGAAGGAGAACGACCCGTCCTGCCCGAAGACGATCTCGCGCAGCAGGAAGTAGCGGAGCGCGTCGTAGCCGAGCGTGTCGCCGATGGTCTCCGCCCGCACGATGTTGCCGCGCGACTTCGACATCTTGCTCTCTTCGAACAGGATCCAGCCGTGCACCACCACCGAGCGCGGCAGCGGCAGCCCCGCCGCCATCAGGAACGCCGGCCAGTACACGCAGTGGAAGCGCACGATCTCCTTGCCGATCATGTGCACGTCCGCCGGCCAGTATTTCTTGAACCGTTCCTGGTCCTTTTTGTCCGGCGAGCCGTAACCGATCGCCGTGATGTAATTCGAGAGCGCGTCCAGCCAGACGTAGATGACGTGCTCGGGGTCGTCGGGCACCGGGATGCCCCACTTGAAGCTGCTGCGTGAGATCGACAGGTCGCGCAGCCCGCTGCGCACGAACGACGCCACCTCGTTCCGCCGTGTCTCCGGCCGGATGAACCCCGGCTGCTCCTGGTACAGCTTCAGCAGCTTGTCCTCGAAGGCCGACAGCTTGAAGTAATAGTTTTCCTCGCTGACCGTCTCCGTCGGGCGCCCGCACTCCGGGCACGGCGCACCCGGCCCCACCGCATCCACGTACAGCTCGTCGAACACGCAGTACTGCCCGGTGTACTTGCCCTTGTAGATGGTGCCGTTCTGCTTCAGCGCCCGGAAGATCTCCTGCACCCCGCGCTTGTGCTCCGCGCTGGTCGTGCGGATGAACTTGTCGTACGACATCCCCATCCCGTCCCACAGAGCGCGGAACTCGGCCGCCACCTCGTCGGTGAACTGTTGCGGCGACTTGCCTGCCGCCTCCGCCGACCGCCCGATCTTCTGCCCGTGCTCGTCCGTCCCCGTCAGGAAGAAGGTGTCGATGCCCAGCATCCTCTTCCGTCTCGCGATCGCGTCGCACGCGATGGTGGTGTACGCATGCCCGATGTGCGGCCTCGCATTCACGTAATAGATCGGGGTCGTGATGTAGAACTTGGCGGGTTGGTCGGGCTTGTCAGCCATTTTGTTCAAGATAAAGGCGCGTGGCTTCCTGCATGACCTGCTTCAGGGGGACGTGGTGGGCTTCGGCGATGCGGCGGCAGTCCTCATACTCCGGGGCATAGTTGGCGACGGCGCCGTTCAGATTCGCGACTTTCAGCCGGACCTCGCCCCATTTGGTTTGCACCGAGACGGAGCGGCGGACGAGGGCGGCGCGGCGCTCCTCGCGCATGCGCACGCCCAGGGTCGTGGTCTCGGTGAAGATAAGCCTGGTGAGCGGGGCGGCGTGTTCCGGCTTGCACAGGACGGTCAGCAGCATGCCGGGACGGTTCTTCTTCATCTGCACCGGCGTGCCGAAGACATCGAGCGCGCCCTCGGCCAGCAGGCGGTCCATCACGTAGCCGAAGACCTGCGGGTTGAGGTCGTCGAGGTTGGCTTCGAGCACAGAGATCGTCTCTCGCGGCGCTTCGATGTCAGACGTGGCGCGGCTGCCCTCGGCCGCGTGTTTGGTCGGCCCGGATTCCCCAACCAGGATGCGCACGACATTGGCATGTCCCTGGAAGTCGCGGGAGCCGGCGCCATAGCCGATCTTCTCGATCTTCATGCCGGGGATGGGCTCGAAGCGCTTCGCCAGCACCTTGACGATGGCGGCGCCGGTAGGAGTGACCAGCTCCGCCTGGATGCCGGAGGAGAACACCGGCGCGTCTTTCAGCAACTCGACGACGGCGGGGGCGGGAATGGGGAATTCCCCGTGCTGACATTTCACCGTGCCGCTGCCCAGGTTCAGCGGCGAGCACACCCACTCGTCCACGCCCAAGGCTCCACTGCCGACCGCGGCGCAGACGACGTCCACGATCGCGTCCACGGCCCCGACCTCGTGGAAATGGATGGCATCGCGGGTGGAGTTGTGAACCTTGGCCTCGGCGTCGGCCAGGGCTTCGAAGATCGCCACAGCACGGGTTTTCGCGCTGTCGGAGATCTTCGCTTTGGCGATGATCTCGCGGATCTCTTTCAACCCGCGGAGAGGATGGCCATGGTCATGCTTGTGCGGCGCGGGCGCCCCCGCCCGCGACTCGTCGTGCGAGTGCTGGTGATGCGAGTGCCCGTGATCGTGAGTGTGCCCGTGCGAGGGCGCGTGGGCTGCTTTGTCCAAGTCCTCTTTCTGCTTCCAGTACTCCTCCCGTGGGAGGTCCTTCTCGCCGCCGGCCCAGACGTCCACCTTGGTGGCAGAGATGCCGCTGCGGTCCACGCGGCGGACCTCCAAGCGCGCGCCGACGTCAAGCGCGGTGACGGTCTCCTCCAGCAGGCGCGGCGGAACGCCGGCGTCCACCAGCGCGCCCAGGAACATATCGCCGCTGATGCCGGAGAACGCGTCGATGTAGGCGATTCGCATGGGTCGTCAGTCGTCGGCCGTCAGCGCCGAGTGACTACAAACTTCCGATGATAGAGAGGCGTTCCGCAGGCGTCAAACCGGTCGCGAAAAGAGCGCTTGCTATAATCGCAGGCTTGCTCACAAGATGGGGCCCGGCCGAGCCGGCCGGGCCGCACGGGCGGCACGCCCGTGCCACATGAGCTCCCGGGAGCCTGCTTGTATCGCCAGTTCCAAAAGCGGCTGGAGGAAGCGGTGCGTGCGTACCTGCACCGCCAGTACGAGCTCGACCTGACCACCATCGCGGTCGAGCAGCCGCCCAACGTGAGCTTCGGCGAGTTCGCGCTGCCGCTGGCCTTCGAGCTGGCCAAGAAGCTGCGCAAAGCGCCGCGCAAGATCGCCGAAGAGATCGTGGCCGGCATCGGCCCCATCCCCGGCTTCGAGCGCCTGGAGGTGGCGGGCGCGGGGTACATCAACGCCCGGGTGCAGCGCGCGGCGATGGCCGCCGGGCTGGCCGCCGACGCCGCGGAATTGAGCCCCATCGAGGCCGAGCATCACGCCCAGCAGAAGATCCTGATGGAGCACACCTCCATTAACCCCAACAAAGCGGCGCACATCGGGCACCTGCGCAACGCCATCCTGGGTGACACCTTCGTGCGACTGCTGCAGGCCAACGGCTACCCGGTGGACGTGCAGAACTACATCGACAACACCGGCGTGCAGGTGGCCGACGTGGTGGTCGGCTTCGTCCAGCTGGAGAAGAAGGCGCAGGCCGACATCGAGAAGCTGATCGATACCGACCCGCGCTTCGACTACACCTGCTGGGACCTGTACGCGCGGGTCTCGCAGTGGTACGCCGAGGGCGGGAAGAACGTGGAGGCGCGCCTGGACGCGCTGCACAAGATCGAGCAGGGCGGCAACGAGCTGGCGGAGATCGCGCGCATGATCTCCGAGACCATCGTGGCCAAGCACCTTGACACCATGTTGCGGCTGGGCATCGTCTATGACTTCCTGCCGCAGGAGAGCGAGATCCTGCACCTGAAGTTCTGGGAGGTCGCCTTCCAGCAGCTCAAGGACAAGGGCGTCCTCAAGTACGTCGAGGAAGGGAAGAACAAGGGCTGCTGGGTGATGGTTCGGGGCGGCGTGGAGAAAAAGCAAACCACAGAGGACGCAAAGAGCGCAGAGGAAGATCAAAAGGTGATCGTGCGGTCGAATGGGACCGTGACCTACGTGGGGAAGGACATCGCCTATCACCTGTGGAAATTCGGGCTGCTGGGACAGGATTTCGGCTACCGGCGTTTCTACATCTACCCCGACGGACACGAGTGCTGGATCTCCACCGACCATCTGCAGAACGAGCCCGACCACCCGCACTTCGGCGGAGTGCAGGCCATCTACAACGTCATCGACACCCGCCAGACCGATCCCCAGACCAACGTAGTGGAGGCCATCCGCGCCCTGGGCTATTCCGCGCAGGCCGACCATTACACCCATTTCTCCTACGAGATGGTGGCGCTCACGCCGCGCTGCGCCCTGGAGCTGGGCTACGACATCGACGAAGAGGACCGGGGCAGGGCGTACATCGAGGTGTCGGGGCGCAAGGGGTTCGGGGTCAAGGCCGACGACCTGATCGACGCGCTCATCGCCGCCGCCAAGAAAGAGGTGGACCCGCGGCATCCCGAGCTCAGCGACGACGAGCGGCTGGCCGTCGCCATGCAGATCGCCATCGGCGCCCTGCGCTACTTCATGCTGCGGTTTACCAAGAATTCAGTCATCGCGTTCGACTTCAAGGATGCGTTGGCCTTCGAGGGCGAGACCGGTCCCTACGCGCAGTACGCCGTGGTGCGCGCCAGCAACATCTTCCGCAAGGCGGGATTGGATCCGGAAAAATTCCTGGCAGAGACGCAGCTGGCTGCGTCTCTCTTCGAAAGATACTTCACGGGCGATTCCGGCGATGAATTATGGGAGCTGTGGCTGGCGTCGTCGAAGCTGCCCTACGTGATCGAGCAGTGCATCGCCACCACCGAACCGGCCTACCTGGCCAAATACGCCTTCCAACTGGCGCAGCTGTTCAACAACTTCTATCACCGGCACCACATCCTCGGGGAAGAGGACGAGGCGAAGAAGAAATTCCTGCTGGCCACCGCCGGCGTGGTGCGGCGCGAGCTGATGCGCGCCCTGGAGGTGATGGGGATCACGGTGCCGCCGGTGATGTGATCGCGCTTGGCGGGCGTCCGAGCCCGCCGCGGTCATTCCTTCGCCCAGCTCAGGACAGGCTCTGAGCGAAGCGAAGGACTTCAGCCATCAGGCATCAGGACGCGGTGTTGCAGTCCCAGACAAGCAAGACCGGCTTGTCTGGGGACTGCTGCCCCAAGTCGTTATCCGAACCGTTCTCGGTAGGTAGTGCGTGCCAGGCGCTCGAAGACGGCTTTATGTCCGGCCATCCTTACGTAGAAGCGGCGCCGGCAATTCAGACACCAAAACGGATACAGCCGCAACAACGGGGTAAGAACAATCCGGTCGAGCCAACGCCGCCTTGCGCGGTCGGCCCCTGAATAGCTGCATTTCGGGCATCGGATCGGAAGTTGCATATCGGTCCCTGATGGAGTTGTGCGGAACTGACGAGTGGACGAGTAGAGGGAGTAGCCCGGGCCAGGGAAGGGTTGCTCGAAAAGGCAGATGAAATGTTGGCAGGTCCTAAGAATCGTCCGTCCGGGCGATGCCAAGGTGGCCGGTCGGCCAACGGCTGATCACACAGCCCTTGCCGGGCGACCGTCGTCAGTCCAGGCGGACCAGGAACATGGTGCCTTCGAGGGTGGTGTTCTCTTTGAGGACCTCTTCGGCGCGGCGGCGGTCATCGCCCAGGACGCGGACGCGCACCCAGTAGTCCCCGACCGGGCTGCCGAAGGCGAGCACCCTGGCGGTCCGATAGCGGCGGGCCAGCCTGTCCTTGAGCTTCTGGGCTTCCTCTTCTTCGCTGAAGGCGCCGATCTGCACGCACCAGCGCCCGCCTTTTTCCAGGGGCGAGGGCGCTTCCAACACTTCCAGGCGGACCCGGGCGGTGCCCGCGCGCCAGACGCCAGTCTCTTTGGCAGCGGCGAGCGAGAGGTCGATGACCCGGCCCTCGACGAAGGGCCCGCGGTCGGTGATGCGCACCAGCGCCGACTGCTTGGTGGCGAGGTTGGTGACCCGCACCAGGGAATTGAGAGGCAGGGTGCGGTGGGCGGCGGTCATGGCGTTCATGTCATAGACCTCGCCGTTGGCGCCGCGGCGGTTGTGATAGGGCGGCCCGTACCAGCTGGCCAGGCCGGTTTCGACCAGGATGGGCGGGGTGTTGGGCGGAGCCTCGGTCTCTTCGGGCTGGGGTTGCGGCTGGGGGGAGACCTCGGGCGGCGGAGGAACGACGACGCGTGCCCGCTTCTTCTCGCCGCAGCCGGTCAGCAGCAGCAACGCTGCCGCCAGCAACAGGGAAAGAGGGGTCCTCAGGAAGGCCGCTGCCGGTGCTCGTCCATGAAGTCGGCGAGCTTGTGCAACTGCTGCGCGGCCTTGCGCAGCGCGGACGACGACTCGGTCCGCACCTTGGGCACCACTTCGTCGTTGAGGTAGTCGACGATCTGCTTCAACTCGCGGTCGATCTTGCGGCCGACGTCCTCGAAGTGGGCGCCCTTGCGCGACTTGCGGTTCGGAGACAAGCTGCTGCACCTTCCGTTTGATGCGGATCGCCAGAGGACACGATTATCCGGCAGCGGCCCTATTTGGGGCAACCCGGCGGCACCCCCGGCGTCAACAGCCCGGACTCGCGGCGGGTCCGGCAGCAGACCGGCCGACTCTTACCGGCGGATCTTGGTGATCTTGCCCAGCGGGACGGGCGCGATGTCGCGCCAGCCGTTCTGGTCGGTGTTGCGCACGAAGGTGAGCTCGTCGACCAGGACCTGGCGGGAGCCACGGTAAGAGTCCCAGTGGCGCCGGGCGATATCGTAGATCTCCTGGGCGCGCGCGGGGTCGTCCACCTTGGCGAGGGTCAGGTGAGGGATGTAGGGCCACTGCTCGGGTCCGCCCAGAGCGCCCTGATGCAGCAGGTCGTGGAGTTCCCGCATGCGGTAGGCGCCGTAAGAGATGCGCAGGAAGACGGTGGCGGTGGTGGGCAGGAAGTTGGCCACCTCGCCGAGGGAGACCTCGAAGGGATTGAAGCTGCGGCAGAGCTTGCGGAGCAGACGGCTGGCGTCGTCCTCGCTGCCCTCCAGGCGGCGGGGCGGCAGGATGCTGAGGTGAGAGCCCAGATGCACGTGCTCGGGATGGACCTGGCGGCGCAGGTCCTCGACAAAGCGGCCCAGATCGTTGCGCACGTAGGCCACGACGGCGTGCTGCAGGAGCATAGCCAAGCGCATTATATCCGCGCCCCCGGCCCAGAGGAGGTTACGGCGGTGTCCCGGGTGGTACCCGGGGTAACCGGCGAGAGTGGGCTACAATTGAGGCGTCGGGGCGTAGCGCAGCCTGGTAGCGCACCTGCCTTGGGCGCAGGGGGTCGGCAGTTCGAATCTGCCCGCCCCGACCAAGTTTTTCAACCGCTTACGGCCTTTTGCAAACTGACAAAATTTGCGCTGTAGGCGGAATTGTAGGCGGTTAAATCCTCAAGGGTTCTCCCTCGACAACAAGAATCAGCGGGACTCGGTGATTACACCCGATAACGGGTTTTTTAGGCGAATGGCCTCGCAGGACAAAACGTGACAAGCACGCGCATCCGCTCTCGTAAGGCATAGCTTCCGAATAGCCCGTCATCCGGGACCAATTGCTGGCAGCGGTTGTTAGGCCGCAGGCCCAACGATCCCCTAGTGCCGCGCCATGGATTCGACGCGAGCGACGAACCGAAGCCCTGAAAACTGTGGGCGCGGTATACGAGCTCGGATGTGCGGCGAATCACTGGATGACCACGACGTGGGTACCTTCAGACCCCAGTCATTGCAGCAATCGTTTGGCGTAGTGGACTGGGATAGCGAAATTCGAGCCACCAAAATCGCGGAGCATGGCGACATTAATGGCGATCACCTTGCCGTTCGAGTTGAACAACGGCCCGCCTGATCCCCCGGAGGTAGTCTGCGCGTCGTAAATGATCTTGTCGGCCAGGACGTCACCAATGTGCCCCTGCGTGCTGGTCGGCCGGATGAGCTTTTGGCGCGCAAGCTCCGCCATCACACCCGATGGATCGCCGTTCGTCTTCGCTGCGATCGAGCGCACAGTATCCTCGCTGGTTCGAGCAAGGATCGCGTCGATAGCCAATGGATATCCAAGCAGCACGACCGGCTGTCCGCTGATTGCGCTTTTCGGATCGTCGTCCATCGCGAGCAGTTTCAAGTTCAGCCCGGCGACGTTTCCTCCCACCACGGCGACATCCGCATCAGATGAGATCTTCTGTACCTTCACGGGAATGCCCCGCGTTACACCTGGAAAATACGCAGTCATATCGGCGACGTAGGCCTCAAGATTTGGCGCCTGCTTCAGCAGTTCGCCTACCTCATCGTCTTTCCACCAGGGCTGGACGACGTGGTGGTTGGTGATGATGCGACCGTCGGAGGAAACAAGGAACCCGGTGCCGAACGCGTCCATGCGGACCTCGGCGCCCACGCCTCCGATCTGCAGGCCAACGTCGTCGCCGGGACTCGGCAGGGAACTGGGCGGAAGCAGGGACGTGTAGCGAAGAGGCAGGTTCGAGAGCTTGTCTCGGAAGCCGACCGAAACATGCAGCAGGCACACGCTCGACGCGTATGAACGAATGATGCTCTGCGCGACAGTGGTCTCGTTCTCGAGTCTCTTCAGCCGCTTGTTCGAATCACTGAGTTGCTTCTCCAGATCTGCTACCTGAGAAGGATCGGCAGAGGCGATCTTGCCGTGCAATTCGTCGGCCTTTTGCTTGAGGCTCTGTTTCTGCGCCTCGGCAGACGCGCTGGCCTTCATTTCCGCTTCCGCTCTTGTCCTGCGCGCAAGTTCGATCAGGTCACGCTCGCCAACCACGCCAGCTTGGAGTCTTGCCAGCGTCGCATACAGGCGGGCATTCTGCTTCTGCGTGCGCCAGTACAGGAACCCGGCAGTCGCTGTCGCTAGCAGGATGAATGCGGCGAGTGCTCCGAGTCCCAGACGCAGCGCTCGCCTGCCCTGGTTGAGCGCATGCAGCACTCGGCGCGCCTGCCCCCGCATGCGCTTGCTGCTGCGCACTTCCTTTCGCAATTCGTGTTCCGGCAGCTTCTCGCGCAATTGCGCGCGCACCCGTGCCAGCAGTTCACGGTCGTCGAACGGGACAGAAAGCACGTCATCGGCGCCCAGTTCCAATCCGCGGACTCGTTCCGCTGGCCCTCCTTCTGCCAGCATGATCACTGGGATGTGTCTGGCCTGTTCGGAACCCTTCACGTCTGCCAAGAGGTTGCAGCAGTCCAAGTGTTGCGGGTTCATGCCCATCACAATCAAGTCCGGCATGGTCGTAACGATAGTCGTCAGCGTGGCGGCAGAGTGCGGGGAGACCTGATATCCGGCACCGCTCAACACCTCGGCCAAGCGATCGCGCTGCCCGCTCTCGGGTTCTACGATTGAAACTTTGTCAGGCAGGAACACCATCTCTTCTACACCCTAGGAATGCCGAAGTGCCGTGTCTTTGATGGTTGAGATCGGGATTGAGGTTCAGGATTAGCGGTCGCTGATTTAGAGATGTGGATCGTTAGATTGTTACTTACTCGACGGCTCTGGCAGCAAGCGTCTCCACCACTGCTATGTTCGATAATAGTTCCTGCGGCACACCATGCCGCGTCTGCAGATACTGGGCGCTGTTATAGGAGACCCAGACCTGACCTCCTGCGTCTTCCCAAACCAGGACCTTCAGAGGTAGATCTATGGCGATGCTCGGAGCCGCGAGCATCAACGGAGTTCCGGCCTTTGGATTGCCGAATATCAATAGCTTGGTGGGACGCATCTTTATTCCTACCTTCTCCGCCTCGCCGCTGTGATCGACCAGGGCGAATAGAGTGATGCCTCTAGCTTGGAGAGTGCTCTTCAGCTTCTCTACGATATAGTCCACCGAATGAGCAGTCGACTTATTGACGATCCCGTTGTCTGGGGCCGTTGGCATGGATGTCTCCTCATGTCTTCCAGAAGTTGAGGCTTTGCCGCCCCCGGCCGAAACCAGGTAGATCACCATCGCGAGCCGATCAAGGCAATCCCGGTGGCGAGGGCCAAGGGACGAGAAGGCGGAGGCTGCCAGCGAGTTAAGTCGCGCATCAAGCGGGTGTGATGCCACGCGGAAGAGAGATTGACGATCACGCCTACGCCGATGAGCGCGGTCCATCGGGTCCCACACGCCTTGTCTCGAACTGCCCAAAGATCCCTCGCGGCCTATTTGTAGTAGCGCCCGTTCACTTCCTCACCGATGATTGCGACATCGGCGCGTGACGTCGTAAGCGGGTCGGACTTCCACGAAAAGCCGGTGGAGGGCACCTCGATCTGTGCTTCCATCTGGCACGACGCGCGAAAACCGGTGAAGCGGAATTGCCGGGAGGAATCGTCGTAGGTGACGGGCTCCCCGGTCGACTTCCAGATCATCTTGAAGCTCATGCGAGCCGGAATGGCGACGGAGTCGATGGCGGGCCAGCGCGGCTGGTCGACCACCTCCACATCCTTCATGTCCAGAGTGAAGATGCTGGCATCGGGGGTGACGGTCAAGCCTCCGTCCGGCACCGGCACGACCCAGTAGAGTCCCGACGGCGCAATCGGAGGATGGCAGTCGTGGATCTGATTGGCAGGAACCACCGGTCCCTTGAAGAGCGTGAGTCATATATGGGTGAAGGTCCCCTGCTGGGCGGCCCGGGCCGCCCAGTACTCGCCCCGCATCACGCCATAGTCAGTGGTCGGGCTGCCGAATGCGATACGGTTGCCGGCGCTGTCGGTACCCATGCCGGTGAAGGTGCTGCAGCGCGCGACGCGGCCCTTGAAATGGAAGATGTGCGAGGGCTCCAGGTTCGGTCCCGCAGGCTGGTTGTGGCTGCCGTTCTTGTCGAGCCAGGGGATAGGGTAGGGATCGGTGCCACCGTTGGCGGTGCTGGGGACGTCGGGCGAATCCAGCGCAGAGATCTCCGGGGCAAGCGCAAGGGCCACACCAGTCAATGCCCCGGCTTGGAGGAATCGTCGGCGATCATGTATCCGGGAGAAAGAGTTCTTGTAGTTCATGGTCTTGTCTCCGAAGTGCTGACTGGGTTTCTCTCCGTTCTTTGCGGTCTCTAGGCCGTTTTACGTCGTCGTGCAGAAGCAACGATCCAATGGGGCAATCCATTTCGCTAGGCTGCGCCGGCGGCTGCGGGCTTCGCTTCGACAAGCGGCATGTTGACGAGGTGTTCGCTCAGGAACCAGACCTGAAGCTCGTTAGTGCGAAGCACGTCGCTGATCACCAGATCGTTCGTACCATCGTCACCGAGCTCAGAAGCGGTGCTGGCTAACTTCCTGCACTCGCTGATGATGATTCGATGGGCTTCCAGCAAGCGAGACAGTTGGACGGGAACCTCTTCCCGTCCACGAGGTGGACGTGTGATCTGGGTGGTTTCTGCCACATCGGCCGCCATCGCCAGGCTCACGCCACCCAGTAGCTGGATGCGTTCCGCGATGCCGTCCACGAGTTCCACTTGCTCGTCATAGTGTTTATCGAAGAGCAGATGCAGCTGATAGAAGGTCGGACCGGCGACCTGCCAGTGACTTTTCTTGTAGAGGTCACGTAAGGTCATGGTGTCGGCCAAGAGCTGGTTGAGCTGTTCTGTCATCTCCAAGCGGACCGGCTCCTCCAGGCCGAGTGGCAGGGCATGATTGACCGTTCCATACCGCTGGATCTCGCCTGCGCGTTGGTGGAGGTGGGGTTGGGCGCTGATGGTGGCCGCAGGTTTGGCGTCGCTTTGTTTCTTAGACATTCGAGTCTCCTCATTCTTCGGCAGATTGTGGGAGCTTCATAGGAACTTCATCAAAGCCTCGATCGTCTCATTGGGATCTTCCTCTAGGACCCAGTGGCCGGTGTTCTTCAGCACGATAACGGTCGCATCCGGAGCGACAAGCTTCATTTGCCGCCCGAGAAAATCAGCGCTGGCTTTTTCACCGCAGATAGATAAGACCTGCATGGGCAGCTGAGTCTTGGCGAACTCGGCGAAGTCTTTCGCTGCCTGCTGGAAGGAAACGAAGTACGCCCATCCGGCGCGCATTCGGCCCGGACGCGAGTACGCAGCGGTGTAGGCCTGGCGGTCGCTCTCCGAAAGCGAATGGTTCTTATCTGCCGCGAAATCGTTCCAGAAGTGGTCGAAGTAGATACGTTCCCGTCCTTTCACCAGTGCCTCGGGAGTTGGGCCGTTGAAGCGGAAATGCCACATATTCGGATCGTTGTAGTAGGTTTCCCAATCCCCGATACCGGGAAGAAAGGCATCGAGGACCGCCAGCTTCTCTGTCTCGGATGGGAACTGGGCGGCATAAGCATAAGCGACCATCAGGCCAATATCGTGGCCGACCACGCGAGCCTTGGTTACGCCGAGCGACTTGACGAGGCCATGGATCGTCATTGCTGCGCTTTTCATGTCGAGGCCACTTGCCGGGATATCCGAATCGCCGATACCCGGGAGGTCGGGTGCAATTACCGTGAACTTTTCCGCCAGTCGCGGCATGATCGGTCTCCACATGCGCGAAGTCTGAGTGTACCCGTGCAGAAGGATGACCACCGGCCCGTGGCCAGCAGTGACGTAATGCAACTTCAGGCCATTGACGACGGCGGTGCGGGAATCGATAGTGGTCGCAGCACCGGCGGTCGAGAACAAAGTGATCAACAAGATGAGCGCGCGCGCGAGCAGGCTGCAACTTCGGCTCCTCATGATTTCCCTCCGACGACGGGTGTTTGTCGACCCGCGCCCGCCTAGCCCCTTGCCGAGACCAAGCGGGGCGCGGAGGTCGATGATCAAGCGGCCGCCCGTTCAGCCCGTTTGATGAACCCGAGCAGGTCGGCATTGATCTGCTCCGCGTTCGTGGTGGGCATTCCGTGCGGGAATCCCGGGTACACCTTGAGCGTGGCATTCTTCACCAGCTTGGCGGACATCAGGGCCGAGGCGCCGATGGGCACGATCTGGTCATCGTCGCCATGAAGGATGAGCGTAGGCACATCGATATTTCTCAGGTCCTCAGTAAAATCTGTCTCTGAGAACGCCTTGATGCAGTCGTAATGCGCCTTTACGCCTCCCATCATCCCCTGCAACCACCAGTGCTCACGGACGCCTTCGGAGATCTTGGCGCCAGGACGGTTGTAGCCGTAGAAGGGGAGCGTGATGTTCTTGTAGAACTGGGCCCGATCGGCCACATATTGGACGCGGAGATCGTCGAACACCGAGATGGGTAGACCGCCAGGATTCTTCTCGGTCCTTAACATGAGCGGAGGGACTGCGCTGATCAGCACCGCCATGGCGACACGTTCTGAGCCATGGCGGCCGATGTAACGGGCAACTTCTCCGCCGCCGGTCGAGTGGCCTACGTGGATCACGTTCCTCAGGTCGAGCTTTTCGGTGAGAGCCGCAAGATCGTCGGCATAGGTGTCCATTTCGTTGCCGTCCCATGTCTGGGTGGATCGGCCATGCCCCCGTCTGTCATGTGCGATGACTCGGTATCCATGCTGGCCGAAATACAACATTTGGGCATCCCAGTCGTCGGCGCTGAGCGGCCAGCCATGACTGAACACGATCGGCTGACCGTTTCCCCAATCCTTGTAATAGATCTGCGCATTGTCCTTCGTTGTGACGAACGGCATTTTGACTCTCCTTTTCAGG
>DATKKJ010000162.1 GCA_035543055.1 Terriglobales bacterium
GCTCGCGCGCTTTCCTCCCCGCGGCTTACCGTAAGCGGTTATCGAGCCTGATGGCGGCCCTGCGGAAGAAGCACGGCTTCCCCCAGCGCGAGAGATACGATGCGCCGAAGGCCCTGAAGGAGCCTCCAGCCGGTATCCAGATGCAGATGTTCTGAAGCGGACGCTCAGGGCCGCATCAGCGCCGCATAGAGCGAGTGGAAATGGTGCAGGCACTTCTCCTGCTTCACCGAGTAGCGCCCGCGGTGGTAGGAGCGGGAACGCAGGTTCTTCTGCACCACCTCGCAGATGTGGCCGTCTTCCACCTGCACCGAATCGCTGAAGTCCACCGTTTGCTGGGGCAGCGCAGTCGCCAGCGCCTTTTCCGGGAAGTACCACTCGAAGATAGCGACGCACTTCTCCGGCCCCAATGGCAGGACGATGTTGAGGGAAACGTTGTCCGGGTAACAGTTCAGCATCCAGTTGGGGAAGACCCAGAAGTACTCGGCCATGTCACCGCCGGAAGTCTGCTGATAGCGGCGCGGCCCATCGGCGGCGTTTTCGGCGGTGCGGATGGGGCTGAGCTGCCGTGAGTAGGAACCGTAGGTCTCGGTCACGTACTGCCCGTAGTCCAGCTCGCGGTTGAGCCCGGGATGGACGCTGGGCAGGTGATAACCTTCGAGGAAGTTGTCGATGTAGGCCTTCCAGTTGCACTCCATCACGTAATCGCGGCGATAAAAGAAGCGCATGCGTTCGAAGCTGAAGCGCGCGGCCTGCTGCGGCAGGTCGCCGAGGACCTGCAATAGCGGCGGCGCATCGGGATCAAGGTTGACGAACACCAGCCCCGACCACTCCTGCACCTGCACTTGCGCCAGCCCGAAGTCTTCATGGCGGAAGTTGTCGGCGCCTTCCATCTCCGGGGCATTGAGCAGCTTGCCTTCGAGCGAGTAGGTCCATCCGTGGTAGCCGCAGCGGAAAACCTTGCGCGAGCCGCACCCCTCCGCCGGAGGGCCGGCGCGGTGGCGGCAGACGTTGTAGAACGCTCGCAGCTCACCGGCGGTGTCACGCACCACGAGTAGCGGCTCTCCCACAAGGTCCAACGTGATGTAATCGCCCGGCTTGGCAAGCTGCCGGACGTGCCCGACTACCTGCCAGGTGCGGGCGAAGATCTTGTCCTTCTCATCGGCCAGCACCGCCGGGTCGGTGTAGAGATTCGAGGGGAGCGTCCAGGCACGGCCGAGTGTGGGATCCACTTTCATGGCCGGAAGATTCTAACCGCTCAGGCGGCGGGACGGTCACCTCAAAGCAGGTGCGGGCTGGCGGGCTTCCAGGCGCTTCAGGCCGAGCAGTGCCGCCCCGATAGCACACACCTCATCGCAGCCCTCGGGGACGTGGACTGAGACACCGAGCCGCTCTTCCAGCGCCCGGACCATCCCCCGTTGCCGGGCTACTCCACCGAGGAAGGTGAGCTCCTTGCCCATACCCACGCGCTTCAACAGCAGCGAGGCGCGGTCGGCCAGGGAATCGTAAATGCCGCGCAGGATGTCCTCGACGCCCACCCCGGCACTGACGTGGTTGATGATCTCGCTCTCCGCCAGCACCGCGCACACGCTGGAGATAGGCTGCGGGTTCTCCGCTTTGAGCGCCAGCTCGCCGACATCCTCCACCCGCACCTCAAGATACTTGGCGGCGCGCACGATGAAGCTGCCGGAGCCGGCGGCGCACTTGTCGTTGCTTTTGAACTGCGCCACCCGCCCGCCCTCGGTGAGCCGGATGGCGCGCGTGGATTGACTGCCGATGTCGAGCACCGTGGTGGTGGCGGAAACCAGGAAGCGGGCGCCGCGGGCGGCGCTGGTGATCTCGGTGATCTGGATGTCGCGGAAGGGCGCCGCATAGCGGCCGAAGCCGGTAGTGGCAATGTACACATCGATGAGTCTGACCCCGGCCTGCTGGGTGGCGAGTTCCAGCGCCATGTGGGCGGCGCGCTCGAGCTGCACGCCGGTCTTGACCACACCCCGCCCGATGACCCGTGGTGAGGTTCCATCGGCTTGCATCACCACCGCTTTGGTCATCGCCGAGCCGATATCAATGCCCGCGACCAGTCGCATGCGCCCCCTTCCAGATGCCGGTCTCGAAACTCTGGTCCATCTTCTCCAGCGCGAACAAAGCGGCCCCGATGGCGCCCACGAAATGGGCATCGGGGCTGACTTGAAGTGTCACTCCAAGGACTTCTTCCAAGGCCCTGACCATGCCGATGTTGCGGGCCACGCCTCCGGTCAAGGTCAGGTCCGGCTCCAAGGGCACCCGGCGGGCCAGCGAGACGGTGCGGCGGGCGATCGCCAGGTGCACCCCGCGCAGAATGTCCTCGGCTTTCTTCTCCTGCGCCAGATAGGAGAGGATGTCGGACTCGACGAACACGGTGCACACGGTCGTGATCTTCACCGGGCGTGTGCCCTCGAGCGACAGCGGCCCGACCTCGTCCAGGGAAAGTCCCATGACCTCCGCGGCATTGGCCAGGAAGCGGCCTGTGCCGGCGGCGCACTTGTCGTTCATCACGAAATCCAGGACCTCGCCGTCGGCGCCGACACTGATGGCCTTCGAGTCCTGCCCGCCCATGTCGATGACGGTGCGGGTGCCGGGATAGAGGAAGTGCGCTCCCCGGGCGTGGCAACTGATCTCCGTCATCTGGGCATTGCCGAAGGTGATCTTGTAGCGGCCGTAGCCGGTGCCGACCACGAAGCCAACGTCTTGCGCCGCGATGCCGGCCTCGCGGCAGGCCTGGTGGAAGCCGTGTTCGGCGGCCCTCTGGACATTGGCCCCGGTGTCCACCAGCCCGCGAGTCACGATCTTCGGGGCGCCGTTGCCGTTGTCGCGCATGATGACCGACTTGGTCTGGGTGGAGCCGACGTCCACCCCGGCGGCATATCTCATCGGGCCTCCTGGTGCGAACGGGTGAGGTGCTGGTGCTCCATCGCCTCAAAGTAGGCATCAATGCGGTTCCTGGTCTGGGCCTCGGCGAAGTAGCGCGGGTCTTCCAGGTCGGACTCCAGATAGAGCGTGGGAATGCCCAGCGTCTTGGTGAAATAGTCGCGCATGTCGCCCTGGCCGGCGGAGAACAGCCGGCAGCTTTTCACGAAGTGGATGATCAGCCCGTCGGCGTTCCACTCCTCGATGTAGCGGCGGATCTGCTCGTAGCGCTGCAGGTAATTGCGGTTGGTGACGTTCTGGGCCAGCATGTGCAGGGCCACCGCCTCGAAAGGTTGTTCCGGATCGTGGCGCGCGCCGAACTCCCACAAGCCGCCGACGGTGGAGTAGGTCGAGGCCACGGCGCAGGCCTTCCATTTGGCGAACATGTCGCGGAAGGTGCGGAAATACGGGTAGGGCGGCGGCCCCTCGATCACCACCCGGAACTTCTCGCGGTCGAAGAGTCCCTGCTGCTGCGCCGCCTTCTCCTGCATCTCCTTGAGCGCGACCTCGAAGAATTCCACTCCCTCGGGGGTTGCGCGGTAGACGTAGAGCGGCCCCATCAGGGTGATGGCGTCGAAGTAGGCGTCGAAGGGGGAGGGTGCGCGCTTGGCCAGGTGCTTGATCTCGGACCACAGCTCCTCCACCCGGCTGGAGCAGCGCACCGCCTGGCGGAAGCGGTCGAGATCGAACTTTCGTCCAGTGATCTCCTCGAGCCGTGTCACCACCTCCTGGAGCTGGCGGACCACGTAGTCGATATCGGCGCGGGAGGGCTCGTCGGTCCGCAGGAAGGGGACGTCGAGCATGTACAGCGGCGCGCCCTGCAATTCCGCCACGTGCTCGAACCACTTGATGTAGGTGTTGCAGCCGACAAAATTGCACAGCACCAGCGAGGGCACGGGGAGTTTGCCCTCGGCGGGGGTGAGCCCCTTCAGCCAGGCGCCGATGTCGGCTTTCACGTAGGCGCAGTTGTCGGCGGCGTAGCCCAGCTCTTCGGCGACCAGGATGGGCTCCAGCGACTGGTGCCGGATGGCCATCTGCAAGGCGTTGATCTCGGGATAAAGCGGTACTGCACCGAAGCCCTCCAGCAGCTCCACGCAGTTGCCGGAGATCATCATGGCGGCGGTGGGCGGGGTCCCGGTGCGGGCTGCCTGGTCGAGCCGCTCGTACCACTTCAGCATCAGCTCTTTCTGGCGCTGGTGGATCTGTCCGCGATATTCGCTGCGTGCCTGGGTCATCCGTTCCTCACTCGAACAGCAGCGACTCGACGAAGGTCTCGACCTCGTTCTGGAGCCGCTCGAAGGTGAACATCTTTTCCTCGAACTCGACCAGCAGGTGGGGGAGCCCGGCCGCCTCCAGCTCGCGCTTGTAGAGCACGTAATCGAAGTAGGCGGGCTCGCAGAATTTCGCGATCAGCAGGATCACGGCCTGCGCCCGGTTGCGCCGGACCTTGGCAACCAGCTCCTTGTGCCGCGGCTTGCGGGCATCGTGGCGTACCGAGGAGTACACCGCACGGTTGAGGTAGCTCTCCGCCAGGGTGGTGAGCGGGTCGCCGGTGAGCGGCAAATCCTCGGTGAACCAGCGTGGGCCCAGGATGAAGTCGTCGTCCACCACGTAGCACCCCGCCTGCTCCATCAGCTTGATCAGTTGCAGCGGCGGCTGCTCGCAGAAGGAGCCTTCAACGACCACGCGGATGTTGTCGCGGGGCTTGCCGGGCGCGCGTGAGACCTGGGCCAGCGCCTCGGCGAGACACTCGTTGTGCTCCTCGACGGGCAACAGATCGCCGGCCCGCACTAGTGCGTACAGGTCGGAGGTGGGCAGCCGGTGCGGGTCCTGCGAGCGGAACGCATAGAGCTGGCGGATGAGGGAACGGTTCCGGTTGTACAGCCCGGTGGAGATGCGCAAGGCCTCGTCGGTCGGGCGCCGGCCGCCAATGCTCTCCAGCCTGCTCGCCAGCCGCTGGTACTCCCCGCGCAAGAAATCCACGCTCGACGGCGAAGCGGGATTGTGCGGCAGGTGAAGGAAGTCGACGTACTTGCCGGGGAAATTCCGTTTCATCACCCAGCAGAGGTTGCGGGCCGAGTCGCAGATGGAGGAGAACAGCAGGCCGTCGAAGAGGTCGAGCCGGCCGGTCAGTCCCAGTTCCAGCGTGCTCTTCACGATGGAGCAGATGAACGAGCCGAAGCGGGCGTCGGCGTGTTGCAAGTCCAGCTGGTCGCCCGCCCCGTGCAGGCCGACCGGCAGCAGTCCGCCGGCGTGAATGAGCTCCAGCGGCGCATACACCGGGAAATAGCCCACGACCGCCCGCCGGTGCTCCTCTTTCCAGCGCTGGACCGAGGGAAAGGTCAGGTCCTGGATCAGTTCCGCGTACTTATCGAACGTTCGTTCGTTCAAGGCGGCGGCTGTCGCGCCCACGTTTCTCCTTCTTCCCTTCCCTTCAGACCATGGTCAGGCCGCCGTTGACGCTGGTGACCTGTCCGGTGATGTAGCGCGCCGATTCCGAGGCGAGGAAGGCCACCAGGGGCGCGATCTCGCAGGGCTCGGCGAACCGTTTCATGGGGATGGCGTTGACGATGGAGCCCAGGATCTTGGAAGCGAACTCGTCTTCCCGCATCTCGGTGAGCAGCCCGGTCTCGACCAGCCCGGGACAGACCACGTTCACCCGGATGTTGTCGCGGGCGTGCTCCCGCGCCAGGGTCTTGGAGAAGGCCACGATGGCGGCCTTGGCCCCGGCGTAGATGGCCTCGCCCATGGAGCCGACCCGGGCCGAGTCGGAGCTGACGTTCACGATCGCTCCCTGCTTGCGCGATTGCATGTGCGGCAGCAGCGCATAACAGGTGTGGATGACGCCTTTGTAGTTGATGGCGATGATGCGGTCCCAGAGTTCGGGCGTGGTCTTGAGGAAGGGCTGGATGCGGTCCCAGCCGGCATTGTTCACCAGGATGTCGAGGTGTCCCAGCTGCGCGATCGCCTGGTCGCGCATGGCCTGCACCTGCTCCAGCTTGGTGACGTCGGTGGCG
>DATKKJ010000163.1 GCA_035543055.1 Terriglobales bacterium
GAGCGTGTTGTGGGTCGCGGTGTGCTCGTCGAGCAGGCGTTTGATCGAACTCTCCAGATCGCCGCCCGCCCGGGATAGGTCCTGCTTCGCGTCGGCCAGTTCTTCCTGGTCGAGTTCCAGTTGCGCCTGCGCGATGTCGAGCTGCTGCTGCGCGTCACCGGGGTTCCTGCCTTCGAGCGCACGTTGCAGCCGTTCCACCTGGCCTTGATCGTCGGCGATGCGGGCCTGAGCCTCCTTGATGTGCCGGTGCAGTTCCCGGACCTCATCGCTGGGAGGAGCCGGATGCGCTACCGCCTCGTGCAGCGCCGTCTGGAAGGCGAGATCCACCGCGGAGTCACCCGTCCGCAGAGCGCGGCGGACGAAAGCACGTTCCTCCCGCTCGGCCGGTATCTGCGCCAGGCGGCGCGCCGTCTCCAGCGGCTTCTGATCCACCAGATCGCGGGCGCGGACCTGCTTCGAGCGCCGGCTGCGCCTGGGCGCCTCCGTATCGCGGGTCAGCAGCAGGCCGGCGATGGCGCCGCCCAGCAGGACCAGCAGCACTGCCAGCGTAAGCCTCTGCTTGGCTTTCATGACTGGTTCTTAGCCTATCTGCGAGCCCGGCCGCTGACAACCGGGCAGGGCCCCCACCCCGGAGCCTGCCCTAAGGCGAAGGACGCCCGCCCCTGGCGCGACCGGGTTGCCCTTACCCGGCCGCCGGGGGGTCCCGGAGGCAGGTCTTGGGGCTTCCGGCTGTGTTTTCGGCCCCGAGACCCGGCGGCATCCCCGGCCAACGGGCCGGCCCTGGACCCTGCCCGGGAGGCCGCTGCCGCCCCCGCCGCCGGGCTGGAACAGGGGCGTGCGATTTCGGTCACTCATATGTGTGACGGAAATCACTGCAAGCCTGACCGCTCTCCGGCCAGAATCCGCCTCCACCAAAGTTGTGAGTCGGCGGAGCCGCATCGGTTTCCCTGTCCTCGTGCGATCCATGGCCGGGCGACCCGCCGCTGTAGGGCCCCGTATCAGGTAGGCGAACTTGTGCTAACCCCGGTCTCCGGGAGCCGGCCCTGACGAGCGCACGCGCCCTTGTACGAACGCTCGTTCGAGCTGTCGCCCGGCGGCCATGCTTGAGGCGCTTCATCCCGAGTGATCGGCCTAGCTGTCAACCCGAACCGTTCCACCCCTGGACAGAAAGGTAACCAGATACGCCTTGCCCTGTCCCGCGGGTCGAGGAGGCAATAATGGCAACAAACGGTAACCCCAAACTGCCGTCGTGGCCGGCGGTACCCATTCTCAAGCCCGAGGAGGTCTACGCCGGGCTCAGTGACCAGGCCAAGGACTACCCTCTGTTCCTGGAATCCATTGTCCGCCAGGAGCACAACTTCGAAAAGCCCGAGGCCCTGGCCGACATCCGCGTGCTCGACTGCAGCACCCGCATGATGATCGGCCACTGGTGCTCCTCACAACTCGCTGAACTCGGCGCCGAAGTCATCCAGGTCGAACCCCCGGGCGGCGATCCCTTGCGCCAGCTCACTCCCTTCGGCCGCCGGGAATACATGTTCAAGGATAAGGAGACGGGCGAGGAAGTCGGCGCCCAGTTCCTGCACGAGATGCGCAACAAGCTCTCCGTGACCCTGAACCTGGAAGCGGAAGAAGGACGCGAGATCCTGAAGCAGTTGGTGGTGCATGCCGACGTGCTGATCGAGAACGCGCCCCCGGGACAGTTCGATGCCTGGGGCATCGGCTACCGGCAACTCAAGGAGATCAACCCCCGCCTGGTGTACTGCTGGGTGGGACAGCGCGGCCAGTGGGGCCCGCTGAAGGACAAGGAAGGCATGGTGGAGCCGACCGCACAGGCATCCTGCGGCTTCGTCCATGGCACCGGCGATCCCAAGGAGTTCGGCGGCACACCCATGCGTTCCGCCCTGTGGATGGCGGACCACGTCGGTGGCACCACCGCGGCCATGGGCATCCTGGCGGCCATTCATTACCGCAACACCGTGTCGGGCGAGGGCCAGTTCGTCGAGGCCACCTCAGCTGAAGCCATCATCCGCATCCTGGACTACAGTTGGGTGTGGCATTCGATGGACGGCAGCATCCGCCCTCGCTTCGGCAATTGGGACCTGGCGATCAACATCTACGCCGTCAATCCCTGCAAGGACGGCTACATGATGGTGGGCGGCGGCCACGATCGCCTGTGGTATCGCATCTGGCGGGTAGTGGGGGACGAGTACCCCAAGGTCGAGGACGACATCCTCGGCGATCCGCACCTGCGCGAAGTGGCCGATCGTCTGGCCTACAACCAGCAGGTCAAGACCTACACCATGCTGTGCGAGTGGCTGAAGGACAACTCCCGCTCCGAGGCGGAGCGCAAGCTGTCCAAGCAGCAGGTCGCCTCCGGTGGTGTGCTCTACGTCAACGAAGTGGCCGAGTACCCGCACTTCAAGTACCGCGGGCACGTGGCCGAATACGAGTCCCCGCACTACGGCAAGATCCTCTACGGCACCACTCCCTTCCTGCAGCACCGGACACCGGGGCGGCTGAAGTGGCTGGGGCGTCCGACCGGGTACGACAACCAGGATGTGTATCGTCGGTTGCTCGGCTTCACCCGCGAGGATTTCAAGCGCCTGGAAGCCGTCACCGCGACGGCCGGGGAAGATGAGGAGGAACTCTGATGGCAAAAGGAAATGGATCTGCCAATCGTGCGGCGAATACGGAAAGCTTCGAGGAGTTTTGCCGCAAGACGTTCAACCCCAAATCAGAGTTCTCCAAGCCGGAAGCGCTGAAGGGGATCCGCGTGCTCTCCTGCACGCAGTACATCCTGGGACCCTCCTGCGCTTCGTACTTCGCCGAGCTGGGCGCCGAGGTCATCAAGATCGAAGCCCCGCGGCGTGGCGAAGCCATGCGGCACACCACGCCTTTCAATGAGCCCTTCCTCTATCCGCTCTCCAAGTTCATCCCGGAGCGCGGCACCGGACTGGGCTTCGTGGGGGCGAACCCCAACGAGTACTTCATCTCGGTGGATTTCCACCGGCCTGAGGGCCAGGCGATCGTCAAGAAACTGGCCGCCAAGGCCGATGTCTTCGTCGAGAACTACCGTCCCGGCACCTTCGACCGCTGGGGCATCGGTTACCGCCAGCTCAGCCAGATCAACCCCCGGTTGATCTACTGCTGGCTGGGCGGGTTCGGGGGATGGGGTCCGGGGCGCGTGCGCGCCTCGTACGACATCCTTGGACAGGCCCAGGGCGGTAACTTCGGCATGACCGGCAAGCAGGAGATGTTCGGTGGCGCGCCGGCCAAGCACACCATCTGGCTGGCCGATTACTGGGGCGGCATGATGGGCGCTACCCAGGTTCTGGCGGCGCTCCACTACCGCGAGAAGACCGGCCAGGGCACGTTCACGGAGTACTCGCAGGTGCACGGCGTCACCCGGCAGTTGGAGTATGCGCTCCCGCTGTACGGGCGGCACGGCATCACCCGCGAGCGCTGGGGCAACTGGGACACCCAGTTGTGCGTGCACGGGATCATCAAGTGCGGCAAATCCTCGTACCCCAAGTCGGAGAACCCGCAAGAGTCCGAGGAAGGCTTCATCCTGGTCAGCGCTTACACTGACGGGGATTTCGCCAAGCTGTGCAAGACGATCAACGACGGCAACTTGGCGACCAAGTACGCCAAGAAGGCCGAGCGTGTGAAGGCCAAGAGCCAGGTCGAGATCTACCCGGTGCTGGAGAAGTGGGCGGCGGACAAGACCAAGGAAGAGGTCGCGGCCATTCTGGACAAGGCCGGGATCAACAACCAGCCGGTCTTTAACGCCAAGGAAGTCGCCAACCATCCGCACTGGGTCGAGCGCGGCGCGGTCCGCTGGCTCGACGATCCGATCTATGGTGACATCATGCACCAGGGCCCGGCGTACAAGCTGTCGGCCACTCCACCCCGCCTGAAGTGGGCGTTGAAACCGGTGGGCGCCGATAACGATTACGTCCTCGGCAAGCTCTGCGGCATCGGCCCGGACGAACTGAAACGTCTCGAAGACGCGGAAACCATCTAGAGGGAGACACATATGCTGCTGATCTGTCCAAGCTGCAAAACCAAGAACTTTCTCGATCCGTATCCCTTCTGGAATTTCAAAGGGACCACGAAATGCGCCGATTGCGGCAAGATCTGGCGCATCGAGACCTCCAATGGCGCCTGCGTCAAGGGCCCGGATGCAGCCACGGGTAATGCCGATCTGCTGCCGGGCTTCGCCGAGAAGCAGGACTACAGTGGGATCTCGGGCCCGGGACTGACCCGTCCCGCGCCCCAGGCTCGTCCCGACTCCGTCTGCCGACCGATCCCCATGAAGAAGAATGTCCGGGGCAATGTAATCGCCGGATATCCGCTCAAGAAGGAGGATCTGGTCGGGAGCGTAGCCAAATTCATGATTGCCGGAGCGAAATAAGGAGGCGATATGGCAAACGATAACCTGTGTGTCCATTGCAAGGGATTTCGCCCGGCGCTGGACCCCAACATCCAGAAGGCGTATCTGGGCAAGTGCACCAAGCGGGAGTGGCCGTTCACGCTCAACATCACCCACGAGGGCTGGACCAAGTGTGAGTTCTTCGAGGAGAGCGGGAGCGTCTACGTGCCGCCGAGCCCGGCCACAGCGGCCGCGGCCACGACGACCGCCGCTGCCGGACCCAAGCGCGTCGAGTTCTATTACTCGACGGCGCAGAAGTCCGGGGAGACCTTCCCCTGCGACAACAACAAGGCCCTAACCCTGGTGAAGGCGCTGCAGAGCGCCGGCATGGACGCCAAGGCCATCGACGTGGCCAACGTCAAGGACCGCTTCCCGATCTATCACAAATCGGTGAGCGGCCCCGACGCCAGTGTGCGCCCAGTGTTCGGCTTCAAAGGCGCGCTTTGCGAGGACTTCGGCACCACCGTCCCAGCCCTCCTCGTCTTTGAGGGCGACCGGTACCCGGTGATGGCCTTCCCGCGCAACGATGCCAAACGCGGTCTGATCCGCGTGGAGCAGGCGCTGGAGGACCTGGTGGCCGAAACCGAGAAGTCACATACCGTAGGCGCTGGAAGGTAGCGAGGCTTTTCATATGGCTGATCATCTACCCCCTCGCGATCTGTGGCCGAAACGCGTCTACACGCTGCCGGAGTTCGCGGCTTATCCCGAGCGCTTCAACCCCACCGAAGAGCTCTTAGGGAAAGCCGTGGCCTCCGGCCGCGGTGACCGCACGGCCATCCTGTTCGAAGACCAGAAGTTCACCTACGCCCAGCTGCTGGCGCAGGCGAACAAGTTCGGCAACGCCCTCCGCAGCGTGGGAGTGGAGGCGGGTGACCGGGTCATCCTGCGCACCCCCAACATCCCCCCGGCGCTGGTGGCGAACTTCGGCATCCTAAGGCTGGGCGGCGTGTGCACGCCCACTTCACCGCTGTTCTCGCGCGCCGAGATCGCCCACGTGGCCAACGATGCCGAGGCGGTGGCCATGGTGGTCAGCTTCGCCCTGCTGGGCGAGGTGGAGGCCGCAAAAGAGAACTTCCAGACGGTGAAGAACATCATCGTGGTGGGCGGTGATGCCGCCGAGGTCAAGGCCAAGGGCTTCATCCCCTACGGAGAATTCCTCCAATCGGGATCCCCGGAACTCGACCCCGTCCCCCGGCATCGTGAAGACGTCGGCATCCTGCTCTACACCTCGGGCACCACCGGACGCCCGAAAGGCACCGTCCACCTGGTGGAAGAGCTGCTCATCATCCCTGACGCCTTCGGCAAGTACGGCTGGAAGGTGAAGGAGAACGACGTGGTCGGCGGCTCGGCGCCGCTGGCCTTCGGCGCCGGCTACTCGAGCTACGCCACCATCCCCTTCCGTTTCGGGGCGGCGGCTTCTCTGATCGCGAAATTCGATCCGGAGAAGATGTTCGAGACCATCCAGAAGCACAAGGTCACCATCCTCACCCTGGCTCCCACCGCCTACCGCAAGATGCTGCAGGTGCCCGACGCTCAGAAGAAGTACGACCTGAGCAGCCTGCGCCTGTGCACCGGCGGGGGCGAGAGCCTGACCGCGCCCACTTATCACGCCTGGAAAGAGAAGTTCGGCACGGACATCTTCGAAGGTCTGGGCACGACCGAGATGATGTACGTGTTCGCCTCCAACGTGGTGAGCGAGAAGGCCAAGGCCGGCTCGTTCGGGCAAGCGGTCCCCGGCTACCAGCTCAAGGTGGTGGACGAAGAGGGCAAGGAGGTGGCGGCCGGCACCATCGGCCGCTTCGTGGCCTGCGGCCCCACCGGCACCATCTACTGGCGCGACGTGGACAAACAAAAACACGTCCTGACGCCAGACAAGTGGAACCGGGCGGGCGATTTCGTCACCCAGGATGCGGACGGCTACTTCTGGTTCGTCTCCCGGGAGGACGACATCATCAAGAGCTCCGGCTACCGCATCGGTCCCGAGGAGATCGAGGTCACCATCGCCGAACACCCGGCGGTGCTGGACGTCGGCATCATCGGGGTACCCGACGAGGTGCGGGGCCAGATCGCCAAGGCCTTCGTGGTGTTGAAGCCGGGCAACACGACCAAGCCCGAGGAGTTGATCGAGTTCTGCCGCGGCAAGATCGCGACCTACAAGCTCCCGCGCGAGGTCGTGATCGTCAACGAGTTACCGCGGACCCCGACCGGCAAACTGCTGCGCCGGGTCCTGCGGCAGAAGGATGCGGAACTGGCCCCTGCGGCCAAGGCCTGATCCTTCACTCGGCGCCGAACCTGGCGCCGCCAAGCGCTAGCCCGCCCGCTGGCTGCAGCGGGTCCGCCTCCGCCGACTTGTGCACCCATGCGGGCGGGCCGGCTTTTCATCAGTGTAGGGGATCCAGTGGAACTCGCGCACGAAGCGCTCTGCCGGCGGCTGGTGGACGAAGCCGAAGCCGGCATCCTGTTCGCCGCTCGCGATGGCCGCATCCGGCTCTGGAACCGCGGCTGCGAGCGCATCTTCGGATGGCCCGCCGCCGGGGTCCTCGGCCAATCCATGGACTTCTTCATCCCCGACAAGCACCGCGCCCGTCATTGGGAAGGCTGGGACGCGGTGATGAAGAGCGGCGTCACCAAGTACGGCCACGAGCCCCTGGCGGTGCCCGCACTGACCAAAGACGGACGCCGCATCTCCATCGAGTTCTTCATCGTCCTGTTACGCGACCCGGAGGGCCAGGTGTTCGGGGCCGGCGCTATCATCCAGGACGTGAGCGCGCGCTGGGAGCGCGACAAGCAACTGCGCCAGAAACTGGCCACCCTGGAATCCCAGCTCAAGGGTTCAGTTACGACGGGTTGACGAGGGAGGAAGCATGGACCTGCGACGTGTCACCGATCTGAAGGCGCCCGATGGCCACGGCATTCCGGCCCTGCTCACGGAGCCGAAGTCACCCCAGGGCGCGGCGGTGCTGATCCCGCCCTACGGGGCCACCAAGGAGCAGATGCTGGCGGTCGCTCTGGCCCTGGGCGAGCAGCAGATCGCCACCTTGAGCATCGATCTCTGCGGCCACGGCGAGAACCAGACCCCGATCGGGGCCGTGATGCGGGACGAAGTCGACGCCGCCGTCGCCTCCCTGCGGCGTTACGGGCGGGTGGGCGCCGTCGGCATCAGCATCGGCGGGCGTCTGGCGCTGATGTCCACCGCCGACCACATGGTGGCCATCTCGCCGTCGATCGTGCAGGAGGTCTCCCCGCAAGGGAAATGGATGTTCGAGAACTTCCCCAGCCCGGCGGTGCGCGAGCCCTACTCCGGTTATGTCATCGAACTGCTGGAGAAACTGCCGCTCACGCCCCACGACCGTCCCTGCCTGCTGATGTACGCGCAGCGCGACATCCCGGCCATCATGGAGGGCGCCGCCGGGCTGCGCGCCAGCCTGCCCGGCTCCGAGCTGTACTACGTGAAGAATGATCTCCGGCCCGATGTGCAGCACGACAATGGCCTGATACGATACCTGCCCCGCTGGTTCAACCACGGGGAGCTGAAGTTCAATTACGAGGTCATGGCAGTCACCGCGCGCTGGATGGTCTCTCACCATGCCGTCGCCCGGATCTGAGCAGTAGATAAGGAGAAGATTATGGGCAGCGACGCCAAGGCCACAGTCACCTCGCAGTGGGAATACTTCGACCGCATGGTCGTCTTCCGCGACAGCGAGCAGGGCATGGAGAGCGGCCTGGAGACCTGGATCAACGATGCCGGCAAAGAGGGCTGGGAGCTGGTGAGCTCGGCGCCGCTCATCGCCCCCAACAAAGACGGCCTCGCGTACGGGACCATCGGCATCCACCTCATCTTCAAGCGCCAGCGCAACGAGTCGTGAAACGTGGCAGAGCTGCACGGAAGAGCGTTGATCGAGAGCCGCTTCGGGCCGCTGGGCAAGGGCGCCAAACACCTCCTCATCAACGAGGCGGAGTACGATCTGGCGGCTCTGATGTTCCGCATGGACCTGCAACTGGAGGACGTGCGGGTATTCGATGCAGTGCAGGTCGCTGAAGGACACTACGTGGTCCGCTACTATGACGGCCAGGACCAGCGGGTGGTGGCCCACGAGTTCGACGCCGAGTTCCGCTTCCTGGGCGAGACCCGGGGCCACATCGCGGAGTGGATCGGAGAGGACGCCTACTTCGACTCCATGCGCCCGGTACAGTTCCGCTGCCCGGCGGTGCCCGGCGACGATTTCTGAAGGACTACAATAGGGTTTGTGGCGGAACTTCGCGGACGCGCGCTGATCGAGAGCCGCTTCGGGCCTTTGACCCGGACGCACCACCAGAGCATCGTCATCCGCGGCCGCGACTGGGAGCTTTGGGACCTGCTGGCCCATATGGGCCTGAACTTCGACGACTGCAAACCGATCGACGTGCAGGCAAGCGGGGACCATTTCGTAGTGCGCTACTACGATGGCCAGGACCAGCGGGTCGCCGCCCACGAATTCGACGCCGATTTCAAGTTCATCGCCGAGACCCGCGCCCACATCGCCGAGTGGATCGGCGAGGACGCGTACTTCTCGCTCTACAGCGGACATTGAGCCATGGCATACAAGACCATCCTGCTTGAGACCGAAGGACCCATCGCCACCGTCACCCTGAACCGGCCCAGCCGGCGCAACGCGCTCTCCCTGCAACTCATGCAGGAGGCCCTCGATTGCCTCGACGGCATCGGCAAGAACAAGGAGGTGCGCACTGTCATCCTGGCCGCCGCCGGCAAGGTGTTCTCCTCCGGCCACGACCTGAGCGAGATGGTGGGCAAGGACATCAATGAGTACCGCCGCACCTTCGACGTTTGCACCCAGTTGATGACCACCATCCAGTCCATTCCGCAGCCGGTCATCGCCGAGGTGCAGGGCATGGCCACGGCTGCCGGATGCCAGCTGGTGGCGAGCTGCGACCTCGCCATCGCGGTCGAGGAGGCGAGCTTCGCTACGCCAGGGGTGCGCATCGGGTTGTTCTGCACCACACCCATGGTGGCGCTGAGCCGGGCGGTCGGGCGCAAGCGCGCCCTGCAGATGCTGATGACTGGCGAGCCCATCAGCGCCGCCACCGCTGCCGAGTGGGGGCTGATCAACAGCGTGGTGCCCGCGGCCAGGTTGCGGGAGGAGACCCGCAAGCTTGCCTGCCACATCGCCCAGGCCAGTCCGCTCACCGTCGCCCTGGGCAAGCAGGCGTACTACTCGCAGATCGATCTCGACCAGCCCAAGGCCTACGCCTACGCCAAGGAGGTCATGAGCATGAACTCCCTGGCCCAGGATGCGCAGGAGGGCATCTCTGCCTTCCTGCAGAAGCGCCCCGCGTGCTGGACGGGAAAATAGTTTTCGCAAGAGACGCCCGCCCGGACGTCTCCCAACCGGAGCATCCGTGAAGAAGAAGGGGAAGAAGCGTCACCGCCCGGGCCATCCGATCGAGACCAGCGCCACGCCAGCCGACGCCGAGGTCATGCTGTATCTCTATGACCTGCGGCGCGATGACGAGATGCGTAAGGCGCGGGACTGGGTCGCCGCCGACTTCTGGCCGGAGACCGCCGAGGACGTCCTGCGCATCATCCGCGCCTATCCTTCGCCGGAAAATACCTGGCTGCGGCAGGTGCTGTCCTACTGGGAGATGGCCGCGGCGTTTGTCTTGCGCGGCGCCCTGCACGAGAAACTCTTCTACGATTGCACCGGAGAGATGTACTGCGTCTTCTCCAAGTTCCAGCCCTTCCTCAAGGAGCTGCGCCCCAAGCTGCCGTATTTCCTGCTCACCGTGGAGGAAGTGATCATGCGGCTGCCGGAAGGACGCGAGCGCCTGGCCCGCATCCAGCGTCGCCTGGAGCGCCGCAAGCAGAAGCTTGAAGCCCGCAAACAGATCTACAGCGCCGCCAGCGCGGGGTACGCGTAGAAGTTCCCAGCCCCTCCCACTCCCCAATCCCGCCAGGGCTGGGTGGGTACATCGTTTCACAAACTGCAAAGGTTTGCGGTCTGGCCACCCCAATAGATGGGGCAATGTCTTGCTAACAAACACATTCTAAATGGCTTAGATGCTACGAGGATTGGCTGGACAATTGCTCATACATCAGCAGAAGTTGTCAGGAGGCCCCGGCCCGAAGGGGCTGGGGTTCCAGGAGAGAGAACGTCCATGAGAAAGTTCGCACCGTGGGTCTTGTGCGCTCTGATGGTCGCGGGCCTGGGGATGGCTCGCGCCGACACCGTAAGCTTCGTGGGGGTGGTCGGTAGCTACGGCACCTCGACTACCACCATCGGCGGGATCGTAATCCACGCCTACTACTGGGACAGCACCACCAACACGTGGAAGGACGCCAACCTGTTCGGGCGCAACCAGACGAACGACCACGGGCTCGGCGTGTGCAATCCGGTGGAAGCCGGGTGCGGCACCGGGGACGGCGGCGGCGACGTCAACGAACTGGACAACGCCGGCCAGAAGGAGCTGATCAGTCTGGAGCTCCCGGCGGGCTACGAATGGGTGTCGGTGCAGCTTTCCTCGCTCGACAAGAACGATTCCTCGCTGGCCTCGCACTGGGAGCAGGGGCAGATCTGGGCCGACAGCGATGGCGTGCCCATGGGTACTACCAACATCGGAGACTCGATCATCTGCCAGTACACGCCCGGTACCTCGGTCGGCTGCGCGAATGTGGGCGGCACCCTGTTCGAGCCAATGGTGGGGATTGTGGATGCGGGCAGCCCCTACCTCTTCTTCCAGGCGAAGGATTGGAAGGTTGATGGTTACACAAACACCAACAACGACTACCTCATCATGAGCGCGGTCATCGTACAGACGCCGGAGCCGGGTTCCCTGATTCTGCTGGGAACGGGCCTGGTGGGATTGGGTACGATGCTGCGCAAGGGACTGCGCTAGACAGTTTTGCTCTTTGAGCCAAGCCCGCGCTGCTCGCGCGGGCTTTGTCATGTCTGCGAACGAGGTTGGCCGGACCATTCAGCGTCCCAGCCCTGGACCCGCGGCCACCAGCGCCGGACGTGGCGGCAATACTCTTCGTAGTCGGCTCCGAACTTGCGGCGCAGCGTCGGCTCTTCGTAAAGGACGACGAAAAGGTGGAGGCCGAGGAGAGCCAGCGCCACGCCAGCGATCACGTCGAGATTCGCCTTTCCGAAGATGATCCAGAGGCCGATCCATCCGGTGACGAACCCCACGTACATCGGATTGCGCACGTGGCGGTAGAAACCGACGACCACGAGGCGCTGGGGTGGAGCCACCGGGGCCGGCGTTCCGCGTCCGGTCCAGCCGAAGTCCCAGACGCAGCGGACAGCAACGGTGAACCCGAGCACGGAAGGAATCGCCGCCAGCCATCGCCAACGCGCTGCCCCGGCCGTCTCCACGGTGAAACCCAGCCATCGCGGCAGCAGCCAGAACCAAAGGGCGAAGAAACACGCGCCCACGGCAAGCGAGGCGATGGCCGTCAGCGATCGATCGATGTGTTCTGAGTCACTCATGCGTGCCACATATTATCGACTGATCCGTTCCGGTGGGCCGCAGGGGTTTACTTGGGGGTTATCACAGTTATGCGTGATGCAGGTCACGGTTGACTGTGCGTTATGACCCATCCCACCCCTTGGCTCCCGCCATTTCCCCCACATACGACTCAGGCCGTCCCCGGATTAATTTAATAAGTCTATTGTTTTCAATACAGTAGACGATATCAGCCGGTTGGCTTGACTTGGCGTATGGAGTGCATTACTGGGAAGCGGGTCGCCACCGGGGGGCAAGGGCTCAAACCCGGGGGCGGCACTAAGGCAGTTATGGGGGTGCCTGTGCTGGCAACTTGTATGGAACGACGCGAGACGACAATCGACGGCCTGTTCTTGGGCGAACTTCCATCCAGAGCAAGGAGTGAGTTCGAATCCATCAGTTGCACGATCAACTACCCGGATGGGGCCGCCATCTTCGCCGAGGGACAATCGCCGCGCGGAGTGTTCATCGTGCGCCGAGGGCAGGTCAAGCTGTCGATCTGCTCCAGCGAAGGCAAGACCCTGATCCTTCGTCTCGCCGAACCTGGCGAGGTGCTGGGGCTGGCGGGCACCCTTTCCTCCCGTCCCTATGAGATGACGGCCGAGGCCGTAGGCCCGTGCGAGGTCGAGTACGTGAAGCGCGACGGGTTCCTGCGGTTCATGCAATCGCACAACGAGGTCTGCCTGTGGGTGGCCGAGCAACTCAGCCACATGTACAACACGGCCTGCCACGAGATCCGCTCGCTGGGGCTGTCGCACTCCGCGGCCGAGAAGCTGGCCAAGCTGCTGCTCGACTGGTCGGGCCATAACGGCGATACGCGGCAGAACGCGCGCATCAAACTCTCGCTCACCCACGAGGAAGTGGCGCAGATGATCGGTACCTCGCGCGAAACCGTGACCCGGCTGTTCGCCGACTTCCGCAAGCGGCAGTTCATCCAGTTGAATGGCTCTACCCTCCTGATCCGCAATAAGGCGTCGCTGGAAGCGATGGCGCATTCCTGATCCCGTTAACCCCCCAGGTGCCCGGTGCGAATGGGCAGAGCAGAATCTGGGCTAAGATGAGAGCGGCCAAACCTGGCCGTTCTCATTCTTGTTCCCGGGTCCCAGTCGAAAGTTGGGCCGGAGGGGGCGATGGAACCACCGAACAAGGGCCTGCCATTCCTGACAGCGAATGACTGGGCCCTGCTCCGCGACAAGGCCCACGAGCGGCAGTTCAACAAAGACCAGCGCCTGATCCACGAAGGCCTGGCCGGCAACACCCTCTTCCTCATTGAGAGCGGAAAGGCGCGGGTGGAACGCCGGAATGGGGCGCAGACCATCCGCATCGCGACCTTGGGGGCGGGCGACATCTGCGGAGAGATGTCGTTCATCGAGAAAGGATCGGCCAGCGCCTCGGTGGTCGCGGACGAAGAGCTTAGGGCGCTCGCCCTGGATTCAACCACGTTGCAAGCGGTTTTCGAATCCTTCCCCCACGTCGGCTCGCGCTTCTTCCGGTCGGTGGCGCTCGTCCTCTCCCGGCGCCTGCGGGCCACATCGGCGGAACTGGCCAAGAGTCGGGCCGGCGGCCAGAGCCCGACATCCGCCAAGTAGAAGGCCCGCGCTCGGGCGCGGCGGGTTGCTATACTGCCAGCCCGGAACCGATGAGAACGCTTCCGACATTCGAGTTCCACGTCTCGCGCGCAGCGCGCGACCGCTACCAGTTCGAGGACACGCTGTTCTCGCTGGCCGGCAATGTCGTGTTCGCTAACCTCCCCGCCAGCCGCCGCTTCGCCGAGAAAATGAACCGACTGCGCGATGTGGAGAACCATCCGGAGCAGACCGTGCACCCGGGGGCGCTGAATGCGATGGGGCTGATCGACGAGGCGCTGCACCTGGTGACGGCGCTCTATCGGCAGCAGCGGGATCCGGCCGCCCTCGTGGAGGCGCTGGGCTGGTTCGAGGCACGCCTGGGACGCGACGCACTGGACCGGGCGCTGCTGGCCTTCGCCGACCACTTCCCGACCGTCGAGGTCTATCGCGGCCGGCACTCGGCGGCGCTGTGGCTGGCCGCCGGCACTTCCGGGGTCCCGCATCGCGCGGTCGCCCTGGAAGAGATGATGATGCTCTGGCTGGCGAACCTGAACCGCGGGTTCCGGCCCTTCGAAGAATTGTTCAACGACCGCGCTCTGGCCGCCGATACCTCGTACCCCAACATCACCGCCGCGCTACGCGACTACTTCGAGACCCGGCCGCGCTTCGGCCCCGACAACCAGAACCTGGTGGACATGCTGCGGGCGCCGGCCCTGGCTTCCCCCGATTCTCTCGCCGGGCAACTGGCCTACATGCGCGAGAAGTGGGGCCCGCTGCTGGGCGATTTCCTGGAGCGCCTGCTGACCGCGCTCGACGTCCTCAAGGAAGAGGAGATCGCAGTATGGCTGCGCTTCCATCCGCCGGGGGCGCACTTCGGGGCCGGGCTGATGACCGGGGACTCCAGCGCCGCCGCCATCCCCCATTTCCACGAGCACGAATACGAGCGCTTCAGCCAGGACGTGGAGTGGATGCCGCGCACGGTGATGCTGGCCAAGAGCGTCAACGTGTGGCTGCACCAGCTGAGCGTGCAATACCACCGGCTGATCGGGCGGCTCGACCAGGTACCCGACGAAGAGCTCGACCTCTTCGCCCGGCGCGGGTTCAACGCGCTCTGGCTGATCGGGGTGTGGGCGCGCAGCCGCGCCTCGCAGCGCATCAAGCAGCTGACGGGGAACCCGGACGCGGCGGCTTCCGCCTATTCCCTGCTGGACTACACCATTGCCGAGGAACTGGGAGGCGAAGGGGCGTACCTGAACTTGCGCGACCGCGCCTGGGCCCGCGGCATCCGCCTGGCCAGCGACATGGTGCCCAACCACATGGGGATCGATTCGCGCTGGATGATCCACCACCCTGACTGGTTCCTGACGCTGCCCTACAGCCCATTCCCGTCGTACAGCTTCAACGGACCCGATCTCTCGAGTGACGGCCGGGTCGAGATCAAGATCGAGGACCACTACTACAACCGCAGCGACGCCGCCGTGGTCTTCCGGCGCCTGGACCGCTGGACCGGCGACACGCGCTACATCTATCACGGCAACGACGGCACTAGCTTTCCCTGGAACGACACCGCGCAGCTCGACTACCTGAAGCCGGAAGTGCGCGAGGGCGTGATCCAGACCATCCTGCACGTGGCGCGGCTGTTCCCCATCATCCGCTTCGATGCGGCCATGACGCTGACCAAGCAGCACTACCAGCGCCTCTGGTTCCCGCGACCCGGCACCGGCGGCGCTATCCCCTCGCGCGCCGAGCACGGGCTGAGCAAGGCCGACTTCGACCGCGCCATGCCGAACGAGTTCTGGCGCGAGGTGGTGGACCGGGTGGCCGCCGAAGTCCCGGGAACGCTGCTGCTGGCCGAGGCTTTCTGGCTGCTCGAAGGATATTTCGTGCGCACGCTGGGCATGCATCGCGTCTATAACTCGGCGTTCATGAACATGCTGCGCGACGAGGAGAACGCCAATTACCGCACCGTCATCAAGAACACCCTGGAGTTCGATCCTGAGGTGCTGAAGCGCTACGTCAATTTCATGAGCAACCCAGACGAGCGCACCGCGGTAGACCAGTTCGGCAAGGGCGACAAGTATTTCGGGGTGTGCACCATGATGGCGACGCTGCCTGGGCTGCCGCTGTTCGGCCACGGGCAGATCGAGGGCTACACCGAGCGCTACGGCATGGAATACCGCCGGAGCTATCACGAGGAGATGCCGGACGCCTGGCTGATGGCGCGGCACGAGCGCGAGATTTCGCCGCTGCTCCACCGGCGGGCGCTGTTCGCCGACGTCCGCGAGTTCTTGCTCTACGATTTTTACACCGACCAGGGATACGTGAACGAGGACGTGTTCGCGTACTCCAACCGCCTGGGCGAAGAACGCGCGCTGGTCGTGTACCTGAACCGCTACGCCGAGACCGCTGGCTGGATGCGAACCTCTTGTGCCTATGCCGAGAAGGCGGCAGAGGGCAAACGTTTGCGGCAGCGGACGCTGGGCGAAGCCATGGGCTGGTCGCACGATGGCCGGGTGTACGTGGCCTGCCGCGACGCGGTCACCGGGCTGGAGTACCTGCATCGCTCCTCCGAGCTTGCGGGCAAAGGGATGCGTCTCGAGTTGCACGCCTACAAGTGCCACGTGTTCCTGGACTGGCGCGAGGTGCGCGACGACGGGCGGCGTCCCTGGAGCCAGCTCAGCGACATGCTGGGCGGGCGTGGCGTCCCCAGCCTGGACGATGCGCTGCACGCCCTGGAGCTCAAGCCCATCCATGATGGGCTGCGCGCCCTGCTCGATCCCGTGCTGGCAAAGAGTTTTGCGGAGAGCACTGCGCCGGCTCCGGCCGGACGTGACGGCACCGGCCAATCCATCGAGCAGGCGTTGACTCGCGCGCGAACGCTCTTCGACGAGGCCCAACGCTATGCGACGAACGCCGGAGCGGAAGCGTCCGATCCCGCGGTTGCAGGCGCCTGGGAAGGCGGGACCGACGCAGCGCTGGCCCGTCTCAAACATCATCTGGAGGCGGCGCTGGGATTGCCGGGACTGGAGCGCAAGTTCTCGCAAGCCTGGCCGCCGGACGCCTGTGCGGTACTGCCTACCTGCCGCGCGGCTGCCTCCGAGTGCATTCCGACCTGGGGGGCGGTGCTGGCTTGGTGCGCGCTGGAAGCGCTGGGGTGGATGAAGGATGGGGCCGACCCCCGGCACGCGGCCGGGCAACTGTTCGACAGCTTGCGACTGCGGGAGCCTTTGGCGGAAGGGTTCTCCGCTCTCGGGCAGACCGGGGAAGAACGCTGGCGTGCGGCGGCGCGGGTGCGGGCCGCGCTCGCCCACGCTGCCTGGGGACCGGGCGCCGAAACCGCGCCACAGAGGTCAGCCGCACCTTTCAGCTGGGTGCATGACCCGGATGTGGCGTGGCTGATCGGGGCGCACGAGTACGAGGGCCTCCGGTACTTCAACAAGGAGGCCTTCGAGCGGCTGCTGTGGTGGATGGCGCTGCCGGCGCTGCTCGAGATGGCCTCTGCTCCGGAAAAGGAAGCGTCGCGCCTCAAGGGCCTGGAGGCGGAGCTGCAGTCGCGTCTCCACGCGGCGGGAGAGGCCGGCTACCGGGTCGAGTCTCTCCTGGAACGCGGCTGAGCCGCTCCCACGACCCGGAGGGGCAAGCGGCATATCCGCTCCAACAGGTACCGGCCGGCTGCGACTCGCTCCGCCAGTTTGCTGTCTTCGTGAAGCCCCCGAGCCTCCAGAGTCAGGCAGGCCCTGTCACGGCGCAACCAGACCGAATGGACCGCTCCATTTTGATCGCCGTCGAGGGAGCGGGCCAAACGCAGGATCCCGGCCATCTGCCTCAGGATGGCCCGCTGCGCCGGCGGAAGTGCGGCGAAACGCTTGTGCCGTGTGGCGGGCAGGGCGCCGCGGGCGTAGCGGGCAGCCAGGGCCACCAGTTCGAGGTCGGCAGCGGTCCAGGACGAGGGCGGGACGAGACGTGAGATCAGCCGCCGCGACTCTTTGTGCGCAGCCTGCTTCGCGTGGCTGCGTCCGACTCCATGGAGCAGGGCGGCCGCTTCCAGCAATTCAGCGGGTAGGGACGAGTCCAAGGTCCCCGTCTTCACCAGCCCCGCGCGCAACTGCAACGCCAGGCGGGCCACCCGTTGGCTGTGCTTGAGATCAGGATCGAGAAACGCCGCCCAAGTCTTGAGCCGTTCGCGCTCGGCGCGGCGGAGGGCGGCGCCCAGCGGCAATCCGTGGCGCCATTCCTTCCACAGCGAGTCAGGCCCCACCATCAACTCGCGATAGCGGGCCAGCCGGCGATCACGCTCCGCTTCGATGCGTTGCTTCCACAGGTCGCGCGCGACGGATGTGGCAAAGACCTTCTGCTTGGAGGCGGTCGCCCAAAGTACGTCCAGATCATGCACCTCGCCCAGCAGGTCCTGGAGCTCTTTCAGGGCTTTGCCCCAACGCTGGTGACGCTGAGGAAGAAAGTTCTCGACCACGTAACGGAACCTCTTGAGCCCGATACGCAACTGGTGGAAGGCCACCTTGCTGCGGTTGCGCAGCGCCTCGCGGTGAAGGGCGTGGACATCGGCCAGGCGGTGCAAAGCGAGGCATTGGAAGACCAGGCCTTCGCTTGGCACCCGATAGAAACGTCCCGAGAGCCGCTCCTTCCAATACTCCCAGCGCTTGCGATCGAACCGGCCCAGGGCGGCGACAACCCCTGCGCGCAACTCCGACTCCCGGCGCGCGCAGTGGGCGAGCAGCGCAGCCGCGACGGCATCGTCCTTACCCCCGAGCTTCAGCACCCATTCGGAGAGGACTTGGACGTCGCGCAGCTCTCCGAGCTGGCGGAAGACCGAGCGCGCGGCCCGGTCCATCCGCCGCCATGCAGGATGGAAATCGATGGTGCGGAAGCTGCTGGCGATGGAGCGGCAACGGCGCAGCGCCACCCGCAGATCGTGGACCGGATCGGACTCCAGCGCCGGCAGCACGCGGTCCATCTCGGCCACAGCGCGCTCCATCCAGTACTTCAGATCGACCTGTTGGGACGCATGAGTGCCGTTCATCGCGAGGCCGTGTAGAGGATTGCAGGACGGGATGCGGAATGCAAGGACGCGCGGCTAGGGAATGTGGCGGCCGGGAGTCTCACGATCCAGCAGGCGCACCGCCTGGTCGAGCACCGAGCGCAGCTCATCCCGGTACTTGGACTTGCCCGTGGAAACGAGCTTCCTGCGGGCCTTGCGCGGTGCGAACCAGGTAGGCCGGCGATGCGTCTCCGGCGGTTCCACGGTGCGGACTACACGCAGCAGGTAAGCCCGGACCGTGACTTCGGTCGCCAGCGCCCGTTTGTGGTGGCGGTATCGCGCGAATGACCGGCGGGCGATGACTCCGATCGCGCCCGCCTCTTCCAGAGCTTCGCGCGCCGCAGCCTGGCTGGAAGTCAGCTCCCGCTCCAGGTGTCCCTTGGGGAAACTCCAGCGCCCTTTGTCGGTGCGCACCAGCAGGAACTCCAGGCGATAGCCTCTCCTCCGGTAACAGACCGCGGCCACCTGGTAGAAGGAGGGCGGTCTCGACGGGTCCCGCGATACCGCGCTCGCGCCCATGGCGACAGCATGCGACAGAGCCGGCGTCCACCGAAATTGATTCTTCGTATCCGTGTTGCACGATGTGGTTCGCGGCGCCGCTGCCCGGCGGGTGCGGGCGGAGCCGCGTCGCGAACCTCCCGCAGCACGTCCCGATCCGGGATTTTCTTGTTGACAGGGGCGCCAAAAGTAATCAATATTTATGCACTTTATTGCATAAATATTCATGTCGAAACTGACCCGCCATTCCGTCATCCGGGAGCTACTGGAGAGCCAGCCTATCGGCAGCCAGGACGAGCTGCGCCGGCTGCTGTACAAGCGCGGCCATCGCGTCACCCAGGCGACGCTTTCGCGCGACATCCATGAGCTCGGGCTGGTCAAGACCGGTGAGGGCTATTCCCTGGCGCAGAACGGCGATTCCGATCCCTGGCTGCCGTCGGTCGAGCGGCTGATCCGCGAGTTCGTGTATGACGTGCGTTCGGCGCAGAACCTGGTGGTAGTCAAGACCAGCGCCGGCAGCGCCCAGCCGGTGGCGGCGGCGCTCGATGCCGAGGAATGGCCCGAAGTCGTGGGCACGGTGGGCGGCGACGACACCATTCTCATCATCTCTCCCGATCAGAAGAACGCCGAGAAGGTCGTGGCGCGGGTGAAGGAGCTCATCGCCTGATGCCTTCCCCCTCTCTACAGCCGGCTGTGGTCGGCGCCACAGGCTATGCAGGCTTCGAATTGGCCCGCCTCCTGCTCCACCACCCACGGGTCCGCAAGCCCATCCTGCTGGGCCGTGACGGCGAATCCGCCGGCACCCTCGACCTGAGCGACGTGTACCCCCACCTGGCGGGCAATGGCGGGTATCCCATCGAGAGCTTTTCCTGGGACCGGATGAAGGACGTGGATGTGCTATTCCTCAGCACTCCCCATGAGGTCTCGCGCGAATGGGTGCCGGAACTGGTGGAGCGCGGAGTGCGCGTCATCGATCTGAGTGGCGCCTGGCGGCTCAAGTCCGCCGAGCACCGCGAGGTGTACGGGTTCAAGAACGGCGATGCGCGGGCGCACCGACTCGACGACACCGCGGTCTATGGCATTCCTGAGCTGCACGCGAGCGCCATCCCCACGGCGCAAGTGGTCGCCAATGCGGGCTGCTACGCCACCTCGGTGATCCTGGCGCTGGCGCCCTGGGTGCGCGCCGGACTGGTGGACGTGGAGCACGGCATCATCTGCGATTCCAAGTCCGGGGTCTCCGGCGCCGGCAAGCAGCCGACCGCCAAGACCCACTTCGTCGAGGTCGCGGATAACCTCTCGGCGTACTCGGTCTTCGGCCACCGCCACACCGGGGAGATGCTGGAGCAGCTCGGACTGGGCGTTGGACAACTGCAGTTCACCCCGCATCTGCTGCCCATCCCGCGCGGGATCCTTTCGACCATCTACGTCAAGCCGGCGCCCGGCGCTTCGGCCGACAGACTGGAAAAGTGCCTGCGCGAGTTCTACGCCGGGAAGCCCTGGGTGCGGGTCTTCGGGCAAGCACGCCTGCCCCAGATCAAGTTTTCTCTGAACACCAATTACTGCGACATCGGGTTCGCCATGTCGCCGGATGGAGAGCGGGTGGTGCTGGTCTCCTGCCTCGACAATCTTCTGAAGGGCGCCGCCGGCCAGGCCATCCAGAACATGAACGTGATGTACGGGTGGGACGAGCGGGAGGGACTGTAATGAGATTCGTCATCAAGCTCGGGGGCCGCGCGCTGGACAGCAAGGAACTGGTCCACAAGTTCGCCCGTACCATCGCCGATATCGCCCAGGGCGGGCACCAGGTCGCGGTGGTGCACGGAGGCGGCTCGGCCGTGACCCGCGCGCTCAAGGAACTGGGGCGGGAGTCGCAGTTCATCAACGGCCTGCGGGTCACCGATTCCGAGACCCGTGACGTCGCGCTCATGGTGCTGGCCGGGCAGTTGAACAAGTCGCTGGTGGCGGCCATCGGCGCCGCCGGGCGGACCGCCATCGGGCTGTGCGGCGGAGACCTGGGATTATTCCGCGCCGCGCGCATGCACGAACATCCGGAGCTGGGCTACGTCGGCGAGATCAGTTCGGTCGAGCCGCGCTGGCTGGAGATGTTGTGGCAGCACGACATCGTGCCCGTGATCTCCAGCATCGCGCTGGGCAACGACGGCGAGTACTACAACATCAACGCCGACCACATGGCGTCGGCATGCGCTGCCGCTTGCAACGCGCACGCGCTGGTCTTCCTTACCGACGTTGCGGGTGTGAAGGGCGCGGACGGCGCAGTGATCCGCTGGCTGCACGTCAACAGCATTCGCGACATGGTGCAGGATTCGGTGATCAGCGGCGGCATGCTGCCCAAACTCGAGGCCTGTACCAACGCGCTCAGGCGCGGCGTCCACCGCGTGCGCATCCTGCCGGCGGAGAGCGTGGAGGTGCTGCCCGGGTTCTTCACCCATCCCATCGAGTTCGGTACTGAGGTGATCCCGTGAGCGCAGCCCTCACGGCGGTCATGAAGCAGGAGGCAAACCTCCTGTTGCCGACTTACGAACGCTTCCCTGTCCTGTTCGAGCGGGGCGAGGGCGTGTACCTGTACGACTCCACAGGCAGGAAGTACCTGGATTTTCTGGGCGGGATCGGGGTGAACGCGCTGGGCTATTCGCATCCGGCCATCCAGAAGACGATCCGGGAGCAGTCGTCGAAGCTCATCCACATCTCGAACCTGTTCTTCCATCGCTACCAGGCGGAGCTGGCCACGCTGCTGACCGGGATCTCCGGCCTCGACCGCGCCTTCTTCTGCAACAGCGGCACGGAAGCGTGGGAAGGCGCGCTGAAGCTGGCCCGCGCCTATGCCCGCCACATCAGCCATAACAGTCACAGGCCGCGGACCGGGCTGCTGGTGATGGAGAACTCGTTCCACGGCCGGACCTTCGGTTCGCTGGCCACCACGGGGCAGAAGAAATACCGGGAGCCGTTCGCGCCGCTGGTGCCGGGCGTGACCTTCGTCCGCTTCAACGACGTGGCCGACCTGAAGAAGAAGTTCAACGACTCGATCTGCGCCCTCGGGCTGGAGACCGTGCAGGGCGAGGGTGGCGTGCGGCCGGTGTCGCGCGAATTCCTGGCCACCGCGCGCGAATTGACCAAGCGCTCGGGGGCCTTGCTGCTGCTGGACGAGATCCAGTGCGGCCTGGGGCGCACCGGCCGCTACTTCGCGTACCAGCATTACGGGGTGAAGCCCGACATCCTGACCATCGCCAAGCCTCTGGCAGCAGGCTTGCCGCTGGGCGCCATCCTGACGACCTCCCGAGTGTCCAAGGCTTTCCACCCCGGCATGCACGGCACCACCTTCGGCGGCGGGCCGCTGGCGTGCGCCGTGGCCTGCACTTTTGTACGCACGCTGAAGAAGCATGGATTCCTGGCGCACATCGCCCAGACCGGCGCCTACTTTCACAAGGCGTTACTCGGACTCAAGGGGCGCCACCCGCAGGTGGGCGAGGTACGCGGCATCGGGCTGATGCTGGCCGCCCAGCTCGATTCCACCGACCTGGCGAAAGCCGTGGTCAAGCAGATGCTGGAGCGCGGATTTGTGATCAATCGCACCAATGACAACGTGCTCCGCTTCTTGCCTCCGTACATCGTCGAGAAGAAGCACGTGGACCGGATGATCTCGGCCCTTGACCAAGTTCTCAGTGCCAATACCGCGTCGCCGGCAGCAACCCGGCCGGCGTCAAGGAGCAAACCGTGAACGCAACCACACTCGTGTCGCGGCCCGAACTGTTGGGCCCGCACCCGGTCAGCAGTTTTACCGGCCGCGACCTGATTTCCGTGCAGGATTTCTCGCCGGCGGAGGTTTCCTGGGCCCTTGGCCTGGCCGGGGCCATGAAGTCGGACCCGATGGATTTCCGCGGCACACTAGCCGGCAAGCAGCTCGTGCTGTTCTTCGAGAAGCCCTCGCTGCGCACCCGCCTGACCTTCGAGGCCGGCATGAGCGCGCTGGGCGGGACCACGTTCTTCGTGGACCAGACCCAGTCGCGGCTGGGCGCGCGCGAAAGCCTGCGCGACATCGCCAAGAACCTGGAACGCTGGGTCCACGGCGTAGTGCTGCGCACCTTTGCCCACGAGACCGTCGCCGGCATCGCTGAGCACGCCGGCATCCCGGTCATCAACGCCTTGAGCGACCACGAGCATCCCTGCCAGGCGCTGGCCGACTTCCTCACCCTGCAGGAACGCTTCGGCGACCTGACCCAGGTGCGGCTGGCCTATGTGGGCGACGGCAACAACGTCGCACATTCACTGATCCTGGCCGCCGCCAGCACCGGCGCGACCATCGCCGTGGCCACGCCGGAAGGCTATGAGCCGAAGGCCGATGTGGTCGCGAGCGCGCGGCAGATCGCGAAGAAGACCGGCGCGAAGATCGAGGTCCTCACCGACCCGGTGGAGGCAGTGAGCGGCGCCGACGCCGTGTATACCGACGTATGGGCCAGCATGGGACAGGAGAGCGAGGCCGCCAAGCGCAAGGCCATCTTCGCCCCCTACCAGGTCAACCAGCGCCTCTTTGCCCGTGCCGCCAAGCACGCCGTTTTCATGCACTGCCTGCCGGCGCATCGCGGCGACGAGGTTTCGGCGGCGGTCATCGACTCGCCACGCTCGGTCGTCTTCGACCAGGCGGAAAACCGCCTCCACATCCAAAAAGCCATCCTGGTTCTGTTGCTGGGCGGCGGCATCCACCGCTTCCAGCCGAGGAGCGGAAATGCGTGAGAAAGTCGTTCTTGCCTACTCCGGGGGACTCGACACCTCGATCATCATCCCGTGGCTCAAGGAGAACTATGACTGCGAGGTGATCGCGTTCGTGGCCGACGTCGGGCAGGGCGACGACATCGAAGCCGTCGTCGAGAAGGCGTACAAGACCGGCGCCTCCAAGGTGCTGGTCGAGGACCTGCGTGAGGAGTTCCTGACCGACTACGTCTTCCCCGCCATCCGCACCGGAGCGGTGTACGAGCATAAGTACCTGCTGGGGACGTCCTTGGCGCGGCCGATCATCGCTAGATACCAGGTGCTGGCGGCCAAGCAGGAGGGCGCGACCGCGCTGGCCCACGGCTGCACCGGCAAGGGCAACGACCAGGTGCGCTTCGAGCACGCCTTCCAGGCGCTGGCGCCCGAGCTGAAGATCATCGCGCCCTGGCGCGAGTGGACGCTCCGCTCCCGCGAGGACTGCCTCGACTATGCCGAGGCGCACGGCATCCCCGTCGCCGCCAGCCGGGAAAAGATTCACAGCCGCGACCGCAACCTGCTGCACGTCAGCCATGAAGGCGGGGAACTCGAAGACCCGAACAACGCGCCCCTGCCCACCACCTGGACGTGGACGAATTCGCCGCAGGAAGCGCCGGACGAGCCGGAGATCGTCGAGATCAAGTTCGAGCAGGGCGTGCCGCGAGTCGTCAACGGCATGAAGCTCGACCCGGTGTCGCTGGTCGAGCTGCTGAACGAGGTCGGAGCTCGCCATGCCATCGGGCGCGTGGACCTGGTGGAGAACCGCTTCGTGGGCATCAAGTCGCGCGGCTGCTACGAGACCCCGGGCGGCACCCTGCTGCTCACCGCGCACCGCGAGCTGGAAGCGCTCTGCCTGGACCGCGAGCTGATGCACTACAAGCAGCACGTCGCCCTGAAATACGCCGAGCTGGTGTACTTCGGGCTTTGGTTCACGCCCCTGCGCGATGCGCTGGACGCATTCGTCGCCAGCACGCAACATGACGTCAGCGGCTCGGTGGCGCTCTCACTCTACAAGGGCAACATCGAGGTGGTGGGCCGCAAGTCGGAGAATTCGCTCTACCGCACCGACATCGCCAGCTTCACCATGGGTGACGGCTACGACCAGAAGGACGCGGCGGGCTTCATCCGCATCCTCGGGCTGCCCGCCCGTTCGCGCGCCATCCTGCGCACGGAGGCCCTGAAATGAAGATGTGGTCCGGGCGCTTCCGCGGAGGCCCCGACCCCGAATTCGACGCCTGGCAGCGGTCGTTCCCTTTCGACCGCCGCCTTTTGCCGCAGGAGATCGCCGCCAGCAAGGCGCATGCCG
>DATKKJ010000164.1 GCA_035543055.1 Terriglobales bacterium
GGCTACTTGTCGATGAAACGAGTCATCGTCTTGAGCGACCGGCAGGTGAAGCTAGCAGGAAGATGCAGGAAAACCCTGCTGCCAGGGAGAAGTGTGCCGGACCTACCCGGGGTCCAGCACGGAGTTGCCGATCTCCGGCACACCAAATTCCCTCCTATGTTCGCTTACTTACTCCTACTGTGCTGGACTGTGCTGGCTGTGCTGGATGGTTAAACAAAGGGGGAATGGAGAGGTAGTGAGAAGGAGGAGTGAAAGGGGGTTTATAGGGAAACTGCCAGCAACTCCGGCACGTCCAGCACAGGAGCGGGAAAACGTCGCAAGAACGGGTACTTCGCCCTGTGCCGGACTTCGGCCCCTGGGCCCCGCCCTGTCCCCCTGGCCGAACCGGACACCTCCACGATACCGTCGCTGCAGGATCCGGGAGGTGGCACCAGGTGGACGCGCATCCCCGCATCGTCCGCACCGAGGGGCGGTACTGGATCAGGCGCCTGGGGAAGCCGAGCCTTCCGATCGGCGAGAGCTTCGAAGAGGCGCAGCGCGCGCTTCGCGACCTTCGCTCGAAGCGGCGTCGCGCCGCCAAGTACGCCGTCTACTTGATCGAGGGTGTCCCCGGCTGGTTGAAGGTCGGACACTCCGCCAGCCCGCACCTTCGGCTTACTGCGATGCGGACCTCCAACCCGTTCCGGCTCCGCCTCGCGCGTGTGGTGTGGTGCCGCGACGCCGAGTCCGCGAAGCAGATGATCCTCCACCGCTTCGCCGAAGCGCGCGGAGAGGGCGAGTGGCTCCGCGATCTTCCTGAGGTGCGTCAGGCGATCGCCGACCTGGAAGGCCTCGCCGCCGCGCCTAGGCTACAGCGTGAATTCGATTCCCGGTCGGGAGCGGCCGGTGAGTCGTGTCGGGGCGCTTGCCGACCACGCACTGTTTCGTGGTTAGGCTGCGAAGCCCCGCAGCCTAGTCCCGGCTCTCTGCACGCTGCAATCCCCCGGCCCTGCCTGCCGATTCAGCTTCCGAACCCGAATCGGCCCCTGTAGATTAGGCTGCGAATCTTGGCTGGCTTTGAACGCTGAGGAAGCTGGCCAATAGTAGTTGTACGGCACCAAGGGCAGCTCAATGCCTGTATGCTGCGCACGCGGTGGATTCTCGCTTTCGATTCCACTTCCATGATCTCGCCTCAATCTGGGGTGGTCGCATTAATCACGGAGTCGGCTCTGCCTTCTGAACCCGGGGCGCCTATCCGCGCTCACGTGGCTGCGCGCGCGACTCTTGCCGTAGGGGCGCTGCTGCTCGCGCTTGCTCAGACTTGGTGGGCAGGGCACGTCTTTGTCGTACGCATCGTCGACGGCTGCCAGAATGGAGAGCCCGGCCCCGGGGGCGGCTTTTCGGTCGGAATAGCTGCTCTTCTGCTCATGTTTCTCGCCTTCCCGCTGGCACATTCGTTCAACGCATTGAGCGCTGCTGCGGGGCGCCGCTGGGGAATGACGCGTCCCGCATCCATTGCTTTCGCGCTAGTGCTCAGCCCTGGGTTCGCACTCCTATCGTCCTTTCTGGCCTCCTTGATCCGCTGCCCGTTTTGGCCTCGTTGATCAGTTGCCCGTCACCCAAGAGCCCAGAAGGCGCCGTACAACAAGCGCATGCAGCTGGCCGCCCGCGGCTTCTAGTCTGCGCCGAACTCGACCGGCGGCGTATCGGTGCTTCGGGCGACATTCGCGGCTTCGCGGCGGGCCGCCGGGCGGTGTACGGTTGGTGCACGGCGGGCGGCAGCTGATGCGCGAGCCGTTAGACGGCAGCATGAGCTTCTCCTTGATATGGACAGCTCTGGCGATCGCGGGAATTGTGCTCGGTTGGCTTTGGCTGGAGCGCCCGATCCGGTACCGCCGTCAGACGTTCGCGGACCTTGAGCGCTTCCTCGGAGACTGGAGCGACTCCGGCGGCGACGGATTCCAGATCCATATCGAGAGCCGAAAGCCGAAAGTTGATCTAATCGCGACGCTGCGCGGCGAAGGCAGCGCCAAGCAGCTCGTCGTTCCCATTGGAGCCATCTCCGAAGGAGCCTGGCCCGAGATCGAGGCGCTGGCCGAGCAGTTCGTCGGTGTGGTCGTATCTGAACAAGAGTTGCGGCTTCCAGGCCGGGCCCCCTACACCGGCTCTGTTGCAGCCCGTGCCGCCAAGACCATCCTCGCCGAGTCGGGTTGCAAGCCGGACGCCCACTTCACTGTTTTCGCAGACCCTCATTCGTTCGACCCCCACTACGCGGCGGAACTCTATGAACGGGTCTCCGATACGGGCGACGGACCCATCCAGCGGTGGAGCCGGCGCTCGGCCAAGGCTCTCCGCGCGGAGATTCGGCGCAAGAGCAAGAAGTAGGCGGGCTGCCGTCTAACAAGGAATCATACGAAGGCCGCGTCCACGCGCTGATCGAGTGAGTCGAGGCGCACGGCGTTGGCGGTCTCCTCCGCTGGGGAGATGCTTCGGGTTGCAACAAGACCTGGGCATCGAGCCCCAACGAAGGAGA
>DATKKJ010000165.1 GCA_035543055.1 Terriglobales bacterium
GGCTACCGCAAGCGCACGCTGTTCAAGATGCACTTCGCCGAGGCGGTGTACATCAGCGAGCTGCGCACCGGCGTCGCCGGGCATTTCTCCTACCGCCACGTCGCCTGGCAGATGTACGAGGCCGTGGCCAGGCGCTATCCCGCCCTGGCCAAGTACTTCCGCGTCACCGACGTCCGCGAGCCCGTGGATCTGCTGAAAAGGTAGTCGCCAGTCGGCGGTCGTCAGTCGGCAGCAAGAGACCATCGAATTGTCAAAGAACCATGTGGCGTGGCCGCCCTCGGCCGCGTTTCTTACCGAAGGAGGACTCGCGATGCTCGACCGAAGAGCGTTTCTATTTGCTACCGCGGCGGCGGGAGCCACACTGGCCACGGCGCCCGTCTGGGGCGAGCAGTGCCCGGTCGCGCCCGAGCTGCCTGCACCTGATCTTTACGAGAAGAACGAGGAAGCCTACTGGCGCGAGCTGCGCAAGCAGTTCCTGATCCCGGCGGACGAGATCTACCTGAACAACGGCACGGTGGGCTCCTCGCCGATGCCGGTCATCCAGGCGGTGCTGGATGGCTACCACGCCACCGAGGCTATGGCGCAAGAGGACCCCGAGGACTATCCGATCTGGGGCTACGGGCCATTCAACGAATTCCGCGACCCGCTGGCGGCCTTCGTCGGCGCCAAGCGCGACGAGCTCGCGCTGGTCCGCAACGCCACCGAGGCCAACAATTTCATGATTCACGGACTGGACATGAAGCCCGGCGACGAAGTGCTGATCAGCAACGAGGAACATCCCAGCGGCGAGGAGCCCTGGAAGCTGAAAGCCAAGCGCTACGGCGTCGTGGTGAAGAAGTTCGAGCTCCCCAAGCCGGTGAACTCGGCGGCCGATGTGCTGAATCGCATCGCCGACGCCATCACGCCGCGCACGCGGGTGATCTTCGTCAGCCACATCACGACCGTCACCGGCGTTGTGCTGCCGGTCAAGGAGATCTGTGCCCTGGCGCGCGCCAAGGGGTTGGTCTCCATGATCGACGGCGCCCATGTTCCAGGGATGATGCGCTTGAACATCGGCGAGCTGGGCTGCGACATGTACAGCTCCAGCCCGCATAAGTGGCTGCAGGCGCCCAAGGGCAGCGGCTTCCTCTACGTGCGCGAGGCGATGCAGGAGCGGCTGTGGAGCACGGTCACCACCGCCGGTTGGGACGAGCCCGCGCTAAAGGCGGAGCGCTTCCAGCGCATCGGGTCGTCCAACGTACCGTCGCTTTGGGGCTTCCGGGCTGCCATCGAACTGGCGCAGAAGATCGGCATGGACCGGATCGAGCGGCGCCACCGCGCCCTCGCCGACTATGTCGTCGCGCAGATGAAGCGGCGGCCGGTGGAATCCTGGACCTCGTCCGACCCCACGCTGCGCTGCGCCATCACCACGTTCAATCTCGCGCCCATCCAGATCACGGAGCTGGAAAATGCAATGTGGAAGCACCATCGCATCCGCATCCGCGGCGGAGCTCCCTCGAAGATCCGCATCTCGACGCCCTACTATCTGCAGAAGGCCGAGATCGACCGCTTTCTGGATCGCCTCGACGACTTCAGGCGCAGTCACGCCTGAGGGGGAGCAGGCTTTCAGCTCACGCGATCCTTTGGATTTGGCCTGCGCCACCCGAGGCGCACGCGCTACGGTCGATTTCGAGGTTTGCGCCGGGAATTCGCATTAGAATCTGATTCGCTCGCACACCATGCCACACATCCCCGATCCACTCTTGCTGCAGCTGTTCGCCATCTTCGTCTGGGCGAAGGTGTTCGCCGAGGGATTCGAGCGGGTGGGGCTGCCGGCAGTGCTGGGGGAGATCCTGGCCGGCGTGGTACTCGGTCCCTACGCGACGCACCTGATCGAGCCCAGCCCGACGGTGCTGTCCATCGCCGAGATCGGGGCCATCTTCCTGCTGTTCACGGTGGGACTGGAAACCAGCCCGAAGGAGCTGATCCGGGTGGGACGGGTCTCGTTGCTGGTGGCGCTGGCGGGGATCGTGGCGCCGTTCGTTTTCGGCTTCGCATACATCCGCTACGTGCATGGACACCCGGCGCATGAAGCCACCTTCGTGGGGGCGGCCATGGTGGCGACCAGCGTGGGAGTGACGGCGCGGGTCATGGGCGACCTGCGGGTGCTCGGGTCGCGGGTGGCGAAGATCATCCTGGGAGCGGCGGTCTTTGACGACGTTCTGGGGATGATCTTGCTGGCGGTGGTGGCGGGACTGGCCTCAGCCACCGGGATCGCATGGGTTCAGCTGATCGTGCTGGCGGCCGAGGCGGTGGGCTTCGCAGTCTTCATGATCTTCTTCGCGCCGAAGCTGGTGCACCGCATCCGGCCGGGAGTGGAACGGATGTCCACGCGGAACGCTCCCCTGATCCTGGCCCTGGCCATCTGCCTGGGACTCTCGGTGGCGGCGGAGCGGATCGGGATGGCGGCCATCATCGGGGCGTTCTTCGCCGGCCTGGCCTTCGCCGAATACTCGCCGGAATGGAACCTGCAACCGCGGGTGAACGCCATCAATGAATTCCTGGCGCCCTTCTTCTTCTTCACCATGGGTTCGAGGCTGGACCTGGGGGTGTTCACGCCCGGGATCCTGGTGGCATCGGTCATCATCACCGTGCTGGCCATCGCCGCCAAGGTGATCGGCTGCGGGTTGCCGGTGCTGAAAGAAGGCTGGTCGAGCGCGCTCAAGGTCGGCGTGGGGATGACGCCGCGCGGAGAGGTGGCGCTCATCGTTGCCTTGATCGGCCTGCAGATGGACATGATCTCGCAGGCGGTGTACGGGATCGTGATCTTCATGACGGCGGCGACGACTCTGCTGGCCCCGCCCGTACTGCGCTACCTCTTCCGGCGGGACCTGGCCAAGGGCGAGGTCTTGGAAGAAGCCGTCAGCGAGTAGCGGATGCCGAGACACTAGGGAGCGGACGTTCTTTTCGAGTGAGGTCCGGGCCAGCCGCGAGCAAGACCGCCACTCCCGTGACGACACAAATGCCTGACTTGATCCATGGCATCCAGGTCGCGTCAATGGCGTCGAACAGCAGCATGGAGTTGTTCACCGTGCCATGGAAAAGCACCGCAAGCAGCACGCTGCCGCCCGTATTCTGAAAGATCCAGGTGAACACGATGGCCTCGGCGAGAACCGCGGCAGTCCAAGGCAGCAACGGGAGGTCGCTCATCAAGCCATGGGGAAGCAGGATGAGGGGCCAATGCCATACGGAGTGCAGCGTTCCCAGGATCAGGCTGGCATATACAGCACGGTAGCGCGCGAGCAGATGAGGCAGGGCAAAGCCTCGCCAACCAAGTTCCTCGCCCGTGGCGAAGATAAATACCACCCACATCGATGGCAGGATGGGGCGCAGTGCATCCAGGCTGAGACCTTTGTACTTGTGTAGCAGCACGGCCACGGTGGTTGCGATCAAAGCCTGCATGATGGGCAGGCCAATGGCGATCGCATACCACTGCGGACGGACGCGCCAGCGTCCCAGTCGCTGCATGAGTCGCCGGATCCCGCTCTCCCCGTCGGACATGCCGGTGACGATGATGGCGGCCACTGCGGGCGCGAATACGCCTAGGAATGGCACCCAATAATGAAGTCGGGGGACACGGTCGAGTGCGAGACAGGCCCAGAAGCCAGAGAACGCCAGCAGGAAGAAGAGCGGCAAAGGATGGCGCCGGAAGAGTTCTCTCATGGCTCTGCCTTCGACGGGGCGGACGGTGCGCGTATCTTGCGTTCACCGCCGGGCAAACGCAAGGCCATTTCTGAGCGGGATGCTAGAATCGCCGGTTCACGGGAGAATTGGATGGCAGGTCTTCAAGGCCGTGTGGCGCTGGTGACGGGCGCATCGCAGGGGATCGGGCGGGCGTGTGCGCTGGAACTGGCGCGAGCGGGGGCAACGGTGGCGGCGGCCGCCCGCAACGAAGAAAAGATCGCCGGCGTGGTGAAGGAGATCACCGGCGCGGGTGGCGCCGCGGGCGCATTCAAGCTCGACGTGGCCAGTGAGGACGAGGTCAAGGCCGCGGTCAAGGCGGTGGTGGCGCAGTTCGGCAAGCTCGACATCCTGGTCAACAACGCCGGCATCACCCGCGATCAGCTCGCCATGCGCATGAAACGCGCCGACTGGGACGCGGTGCTGACCACCAATCTGACCGGCGCCTTCCTCTGCACGCAGGCGGCGGTGGGACCCATGCTGAAGCAGCGCTGGGGAAGGATCATCAACATCACCAGCGTCTTCGGGCAGATGGGGCAGGCGGGGCAAGCCAACTATGCCGCCTCGAAAGCGGGCCTGATCGGACTGACCATGGCCATGGCGCGCGAGCTGGCGTCGCGCAACATCACGGTGAACGCGGTGGCGCCGGGGTTCATTGAGACCGCGATGACCGAAGGCCTGTCGGCCGAGCTCAAGGCCGAGGCGCTGAAGATGATCCCGCTGGCACGGGTGGGCAGCGGCCTGGATGTGGCCCACGCCGTGCGCTTCCTGGCCTCGGAGGAAGCGGGCTACATCACCGGGCACGTGCTCAACGTGAACGGCGGCATGCTGATGGGGTGAGAAACCCCAACCCCATCGAAGATCGCAGAAGTCAGATCGCAGAAGTATGGCTGAACCTGCAATGAAGCCCGCAATTTCGATCGTGGAGGCCATTGCGCCCCCGCAGATCGAGCAGGCGCGAGCGCTGTTCCTCGAGTATGCGCAGTCGCTGGGGTTCAGTCTTTGCTTCCAGTCGTTCGATAAGGAACTGGCCGGATTGCCGGGAGACTACGCGCCCCCGGAGGGCCGGTTGCTGTTGGCGATGGCAGGCGCCACGGCTGCGGGATGCGTGGCTCTGCACAAGCTGGAAGAGGGCGTCTGCGAGATGAAGCGGCTGTATGTGCGTTCGGAGTTTCGCGGGAGCGGAGCCGGACGCGCGCTGGCGGAGCGCGTCATCGCTGAGGCCCGCGCCCTCGGTTACCGGCGGATGCGCCTGGATACGATCGCCGGCCAGATGGACGCCGCCATCGCCCTCTATCGGCGCCTGGGTTTCCGCGAGATCGCGGCCTACCGCCCGAACCCGGTCCCCGGCGCGCTGTACATGGAATTGACCCTGTAATCCCGCGTTTTCTCCTGTCCTTCCACATCCCGGAACGAGGTTTTCGGCAAGCGAAGATTGTGCTTGCATGGTTCGGGCACTCTGGTTACTATGCCGCCACTCCCCTGGTTGCAATAGCTGCATTTTCCACTATGAACATAGGCGAAACTATCCGGAACTTCCGCCTCAACAAGGGCATGTCGCAGGGCGACATCGAGAAGCGCACGGGGCTTCTGCGCTGTTACCTGTCCCGGGTAGAGAACGGGCACACCATCCCCTCGCTGGACACGCTGGCCAAGATCGCTTCCGCCATGGAGGTCCCGCTGGCCCAGTTCTTCGCCGACGCCGCGCACGACAACGGGCAGCCGGGCAAGCCGGTGCCGCAGCTTTCCGACGACGAAGTGCGCTTCCTGTCGCAGATCCGGCGGTATTCCGCCAGCCTCAACGACAGCGACCGCAAGCTGGTGCTGGCCATGGTGAAGAAGATGGCCGCCAGCACGGCGAAGTAATCAGCCCTCCCACTCCAGAAGTCACTACACTCCAGGGGCACATCTTTGGTCACCGGAGGCGCGTGTTCCGCCGGGAAAGACCTATGCTATATTCCGCCTCAGGAGAGGCCTGCCGCCCCCGCGGGCCCAGGGAATGAGGCGCATCCGTGACAGTTGACGAGGAACTCAACCAGCTCGAAGACTGGGTGAGGCGGCTGAAGATCGAATACGACGTGTACTTCGGCGGCGGCTCGAAGAAGCCCCCGGCGGACCTCGACTGGCGTGTGAATTCGCTCATCAAGAAATACTCCGACAGCCACAAGATGAACTTCGCCCAGCGCTTCCGCTACAACAGCATCACCCAGCGCTACGCGCTGTTCAGCGACCTGTGGCGGCAGAAGATGAAGATCAAGGAAGAGGGCTACCGCCGGCCGTCGGATGCCCTGCTCGGGGTACAGGGGGTACGCACGGCGGAGGAACGCGCCGCCGAACAGGCGCTGGAAGGCGAGCAGCCGCCGGGGGGCGAGGCCAAGCCCTTCAGCACCGCCTGCTCCGACGTGGACGCGGACCACGAGAAGGTCCAGGCGCTGTTCAACGCCATGGTCGAGGCCCGCAAGACCGCCGGCGATGCCGGCGCAGCGGGCGCCAACTTCGACTCCTTCAAGGCCTTCGTCAAGAAGAAGACCGACCAGATCCGCAAAGACTATGGCTGCCACGCGGTGGAGTATTCCGTGGAGCTGGAGGGCGGGCAGGTAAGGCTGAAGGCGAAAGCGAAGACGTAGCGGCCCGCCGTCAGCCATCAGCCATCAGGAAAGCATGATTCCGCGACCCTTCACACCGGTTTCGGCCTTCGCCGTCGTGGTGGCCGGCCTTGCTGCGGTCGTGTTTGGCTGTCTGCCAGGAGGCACCTTCTATTTTCTTGGCCGAAAATCAACGTGGGCAGGGCGGCTAGTTTTCCTGTCCGTCGGCCTATGGTTTATCTACGTCGGAACCCGCTGGATTCTCGCGCACTGAAAAGCATTGGCACCTCCCGCCTTCGCCTATAATCAATGATTCTTTCCACTTCAAACTTTCTGCCGAGGCGAGTGTGGCGAAGATCCGGCGGGCCATCATCAGTGTCACCGACAAGCACGGGATCCAGGAGTTCGCGCGGCGGCTGGCGCGCATGGGAGTGGAGCTGGTCTCGACCGGGGGCACAGCCAAGTTGCTGCGCGAGGGCGGCATCGCGGTCCGGGACATCTCCGAACTGACCGGCTTTCCCGAGATGCTGGATGGGCGGGTGAAGACGCTGCACCCCAAGGTGCACGGCGGCATCCTGCACCTGCGCGACAAGGAGGAGCACCGCAGCGCGGTGGCGGCGCACGGCATCCAGCCCATCGACATGGTGGTGGTCAACCTCTACGCTTTCGAGAAGACCGCGGCCAAGCCGGGCGTCGGGGTCGAGGAGCTGATCGAGAACATCGACATCGGCGGGCCCTCGATGATCCGCTCCGCGGCCAAGAACTTCCGCGACGTGGCGGCGGTGACTTCGCCAGCGGACTACGCGGCGATCGCGGAGGAGATGGAGAAGTCGGGCGGCGAGTTGTCGCTCGCCACCAAGTGGCGGCTGGCGCAGAAGGCCTTCGCCACCACCTCGGCCTACGACGCGGCCATCACCTCAACGCTGGAGCGGATGCGCTGGGAGGACGGCGGGTTCCAGAAGGACGAGGCCGGGTTCCCCCCGGACCTGCGCCTGGCCTACAGCAAGGTGATGGACCTGCGCTACGGCGAGAACCCGCACCAGAAGGCGGCGATGTATTCCGACGGCTCGGGCGCGGGCATCGCCAACGGCCGCCAGCTCCAGGGCAAAGAGCTTTCCTACAACAACATCGTGGACCTGCAGGCGGCGTGGGACCTGGCCGACGAATTCCAGGAGCCATTCTGCGCCATCATCAAGCACACCAATCCCTGCGGCAGCGCCGTCGGCAAGGACCTGATCGAGGCCTTCCAGCGGGCCTTCGAGTGCGACCCGGTCTCGGCATTCGGAGGCGTGATCGCGCTCAACCGTGCGGTGGACGGCGCGACCGCCGAAGCGATCGCCGGGCTGCGCCACAACGGGGTGGCGCTGTTCATCGAGTGTATCGTGGCGCCATCGTTCGAGGAGGCGGCGCGGGCGCGCTTCGCCAAGCGCAAGGACCTGCGGGTGGTCGAGGTCGCCGCGGCCACCATGAAGTGGGTCATCAAGGCGGTGTCCGGTGGAGCGCTGCTGCAGGAGGCCGACCTGCACCGGCTCGATCCCGCGAATCTGAAGGTGGTGACCCAGCGTCGGCCCACCGAGAGCGAGATGCGCGACCTGTTGTTCGCCTGGAAGGTCTGCAAGCACATGAAGTCGAATGCCATCCTGTACGCCAAGGACGGGCGCGGGATCGGGGTGGGCGCGGGACAGATGAGCCGCGTGGACTCCGCCAGGATTGGCGCCATGAAGGCGGCGCTGCCGCTTCAGGGCAGCGTGGTGGGCTCCGACGCCTTCTTTCCCTTTCCCGACGGCGTCGAGGTAGTGGCCCAGGCGGGGGCCACCGCCATCATCCAGCCCGGCGGGTCGGTCCGCGACCAGGAAGTGATCGATGCCGCCAACCGGCTGGGGCTGGCCATGGTGTTTACCGGGGTCAGGCACTTCCGCCACTGATTCCGGCAAGGATCCGCCCCACTGGCGTGGGGCTCACTGCCCGCTACCAGCTGTAGGTCCTCACGCTGATCCCTACGGGATTTCGCTCAGGATGACAATGAAAACGGCAGTAAAATAGAGGGCACCACCCACCAACCGTCCGGCATCCAATGGGTTGGGAAGTGCCGAGGAAAAACCCTCGATGAGAACCAGAACCGTGGCATTGCTGCTGGCTCTGACGGCGAACGTCTGGGCGCAGCAGAACTCCGCACCCAACCAGGACCTGCAGCGCGGGCATCCGCCGGACACGATGGCGCCCGCTTCCGCGCAGCCGAAAGCGCCCTCGCCGAAGACTGAGCCGACGGCGCCGGCCAGGAAGCCGGACAAGGCAGCCGCCTATTATCACTACGCTCTTGCTCATACTTACCAGGAGCTGGTGGCGGTGTACGGGCGGGCGGAGTACGCCAACAAGGCCATCGAAGAATTCCGCCAGGCGATCGAGAACGACCCCGACTCCCAGTTCCTGCGAGTGGGGCTGGCGGAGCTGTATGTGGGCGTGGGCCGGATCCGGGACGCGGTCGAGGAGGTCCAGGAGATCATCCAGCGCGATCCCAACAATCTGGACGCACGCAAATTGCTGGGCCGCATCTACCTGCGTTCGCTGGGCGATATGAGCTCCGGGACCCAGTCCCAGTCCATGCTCAAGCTGGCCATTGAGCAGTTCGAGCAGATCGTGCGCATCCAGCCCGGCAACATCGAAGACCGATTGCTGCTGGGGCGTCTGTACCGGCTGAACAACGATCACGTCAAGGCAGAAGAGGAGTTCAAGACCGCGGTCCGGCTGAAGCCCGATTCGGAAGAAGCGGTGACCACGCTGGCCTACCTCTACAACGAGGAAGGCAATCCGCAGCGGGCGGCCGACGTGCTGGCTTCGGTGCCGGAAGCCTCGCGCACCGCCAAGCTGTACACGGCGCTGGGTTTCACCTACGAGCAGCAGAAGCACTACAAGAAGGCGGTGGAGGCCTATCGCAAGGCGGTCCAGCAGGACCGGGACAACCTGGATGCGATGCGGGGGTTGGCGCAGAACCTGCTGAACGACGGCCAGAGCGATGCCGCCCTGGAGCAGTACAAGCAGATCGCCGACGCCGATCCGCAGGATGCCCAGGCCCTTCTGCGCATGGCCGAAATCCTCCGCCGCAAGGGCAAGTACGACAAGGCCCTGGAGAACCTGAACAAGGCTGAGACCCTGGTCCAGGACTCCCTGGAGGTCCCCTATAACCGGGCGCTGGTGTACGAGGCGCAGGGAAAGTTCGAGGACGCGGCCAAGATCGTCGAGGGCCTGCTGCGGAAGGACGAAAAGGCCGACGGGAGCTATTCACCCGGCGAAGCCAACAACCGCGCCGTCTTCCTCGACCGGCTGGGCGTGATGTACAAGGAGCAGGGCAAGACCCAGACCGCGGTCGAGACCTTCCGCAAGATCCTTCTTCTGGGGCAGGACAACGCCGTCCGCGCCTACCAGCAGATCATCGACACCTATCGCGACGCCAAGATGTGGCCGCAGGCCACCGAAGTGGCGCGCGAGGCGGTCGAGAAGTTCCCTGAGGACCGCGGGCTGAAACTGGTGCTGGCCAGCCAGGAAGCCGATATGGGCAATGCTGACCGGGCGGTGAGCCAGGTCAAGAGCCTGCTGAAGGGCGCGCCCGAGGACCGCGAGGTGTATATCGCCCTCGCCCAGATCCAGAGCCGCCTGAAGCGCTACCAGGACGCGGAGCAATCGATCGCCCAGGCGGAGAAGCTCTCCGCCAAGAACGAGGAGAAGGACTACGCCATCTTCGTCGCCGGATCCATCTACGAGCGGCAGAAGAAGTACGAGCAGGCGGAGGAGGCGTTCAAGAAGGTCCTGGCCGACGATCCCAACAATGCGGTAACGCTGAACTACCTCGGCTACATGCTGGTGGACCGCGGCGTCCGCATCGAAGAAGGGCTGAACCTGGTCAGGAAGGCGGTGGAGATCGACCCGCAGAACGGGGCCTACCTCGACTCGCTGGGCTGGGGCTACTTCAAGCTGGGCAATTACGAGCTCGCGGAAGAGAACCTGCGCAAGGCGGTGGAACGCATCTCCAACGATGCCACTATCCACGACCATCTCGGCGACCTGTACCAGAAGACAGGACGGCTGAAGCTGGCCGCGGCCCACTGGGAGCGGGCGCTCGACGAGTGGAACAAGACAGTGACCGCCGAGGTCGATGCCGGCGACGTGGCCAAGGTGCAGAAGAAGCTGGAAGCGGCGCGCGTCAAGCTGGCGCAGCAGGTCCACAAGTAAGCTGGCAGGAGGCAGGGAGCAGGAGGCAGGTAAGAAGCCTGCAACCTGCGTTCCGCCGCGTGCCTCCTTTACAATCCAGACATGCTGGCCGAGTATGCGGTGCGCGAGGAGCAGTCGCGCGGGCGGCGCTATCCGGAACCGCCGCACCCCTACCGCAATCCGTTCCAGCGCGACCGCGACCGGGTCATCCACTCCCGCGCCTTCCGCCGCCTGGAGGACAAGACCCAGGTCTTCACCCGCCGCTACTCCGACCACTTCCGCAACCGGCTGACCCACACCATCGAGGTCTCGCAGATCTCACGCACCATCGCCGCTCAGTTGATGTTGAACCAGGACCTGACCGAGGCGCTGGCGCTGGTGCACGACATCGGGCATCCGCCCTTCGGCCATGCCGGGGAGAAGGCGCTCGACCACGCCATGAGGACGCACGGGGAATCGTTCGATCACAACCTGCACGCCCTGCGCATCGTGGAGGACTTTGAGCTGCGCTATGCCGAGTTCCGCGGACTGAACCTGAGCTTCGAGGTGCGCGAGGGCATCATCAAGCATTCGCACGCCTACGCCGCCGGCGACTACCCGCAACTGGCCGAGTACCTGCTCGACCTGCGTCCGCCGCTGGAAGCGCAGCTCATCGACCTGACCGACGAGGTCGCCTACAACACCGCCGACCTCGACGACGGTTACGAGGCTCGCCTCCTGACCCTGGAGGGGATCCGCGCCGGCGTGGGCATCTTCGATCGCTGCTACCGCGAAGCGGAGAAGCTCTATCCCGCGGCGCTGGAGAAGTTGAAGTTCAACGAAGCGCTCAAGCGCATGCTGAACCGGATGGTCACCGACCTGATCGAGAACACCGCGGCACAGGTGAGGAAGGCGGGCGTGCGCAGCGTGGACGACGTTCGGAAACACAACGCGCGGCTGGCCGCCTTCAGCCGCCAGGTGGACCTGGAGCGGTCGCAGTCCAAGGCCTTCCTCTATGACCGGCTGTACCTGAGCCCGGCGCTGCAGCCGGAGAAGGACGCCGCAGAGCGCGTGATCACCGAGATGTTCGAGTTCTGGATCTCGCACCCCGAGGCGTTGCCGCCCAGCTACCAGGAAAAAGCCCAC
>DATKKJ010000166.1 GCA_035543055.1 Terriglobales bacterium
GCGTCTCCCACTGACCGGTCTCACAAGAAAAATCCTGAAGCACTTCCAGGTCATCCAATAGGCGTAGTGGAGGGTCCCGCATGGGAGCGTTAAGCAGTGGGGTGCTTGCGCCCGATTTCAAACTCACCACCACCGATGGCCGCACGGTCTCGCTGAAGGAAGCGCTGCGGCGGGGGCCGGTGGTGGCGGCATTCTTCAAGATCTCTTGTCCAATCTGCCAGATGACGTTGCCTTACCTGGAGCGCGTTTACAAGGCGTACCCGAGCGAGAAGTTCGCCTTCCTGGGCGTGTCGCAGAACGACAAGAGGGACACGCAGGCGTTCGCCAAGGAGTACGGCATCAGCTTCCCGCTGGCGATCGATCCATCCGACAAGTACCCGGCGTCGAATGCCTACGGGCTGACCAACGTGCCCACCTTCTTCTTTATCGCCCCTGACGGCAGCATCGAGCTCACCAGCGTGGGCTGGGTGAAGGCCGACATCGAGGAGCTGAACCGGCGTCTGGCCAAGCTGGCGGGCGTGAAGCCCAAGCCGGTGTTCAAGCCGGGGGAAGACGTGCCGGAATTCAAGGCCGGTTGAGGGTCGCTGAACTGATCCGCGGTCGCGGACGAAGCCTCAATACAAAGGACACGAGGGTCAGCACGAAGGCCACAAAGGAGGTCTTCGTGCGGAGGAGTTTTCTGCATCCGGCTCAGCGGCTAGAATGGCGGGTCGCCTAGGAGTCTTCATGCGCGGGCTCGTCCCCCTCCTCGTCTTGTTGCTTTGTCCTCCGCTCGCAGTAGCCCAAGCGCCGCAGCCCAAGGGGCTGCCTGCCGGCGCGGTGCAGGCGCTGCGGTCGATCGATCCTGAGAGACTCCGTGCGCACGTGAAGTTCCTGGCCAGCGACCTGTTGGAAGGACGGGGGACCGGACAGCGGGGAGGGGAACTGGCGGCGGCTTACATCGCGACCCAGTTGGAGCTCTATGGCCTGAAGCCGGCGGGGGAGAACGGCACTTATTTCCAGGGGGTGCCGCTGCTGTTCATCACCACCCAACCCACCAGCTTTGCGGTCGTGCCGGCGTCGGGTTCGCCGATGGAACTCAAATTCGGCGACGACTACGTAGTCCTGGACCAGACCGGCAACGCGGTCAGCGACGTGGATTCGGAGATCGTGTACGTGGGGTACGGGATCAGCGCGCCGGAGTATCAGTGGGACGACTACAAGGGCGCGGACGTGCGCGGCAAGGTGTTGCTGATGCTGGTGAACGAGCCCCCTTCGACCGACCCGCAGTTCTTCAAAGGCCCGGCCCTGACCTATTACGGGCGGTGGACGTACAAGCATGAAGAAGCAGCCCGGCGCGGCGCCGCCGGCGTTCTGCTCATCCATACGACCGACATGGCCAGCTACGGCTGGGAGGTGGTGCGCAATTCCAACGCGGGGGAAAAAGCGCAACTGGCCGACGACCCCGATCCGAAGCTGAGAGTCGCGGCCTGGGTGCAGGCGGGTGTGGCCCGTCGAATCGCCGGGGCGGCAGGGAAAGACCTCGAGCAACTGATGAAGGATGCGCGCTCGCGCGACTTCCGTCCGGTCGTCCTGCCGATGCGGCTGAAGGCGCACATGGTCAATCGGGTGCGGCGTGCGCGCTCCGACAACGTGCTCGCCATCCTGCCCGGCTCCGACCGGCGCCTGCAGGACGAGGCGGTGCTCTACACGGCGCACTACGATCACCTGGGAATCCGGCCGGACCAGGCGGGCGACAACATCTACAACGGGGCCGCCGACAACGCCACGGGCTGCGCCATCCTGCTGGAACTGGCACGCGCTTTCGCGGGGTCGGGAGTGCGGCCGGCGCGCTCCGTCCTGTTCGCCGCCGTGACCGCGGAGGAGCAAGGCCTGCGCGGCTCCCAGTATCTGGGCAAGCACCCGCCGCTGGCCGCCGGGAAGATCACCCTTGCCCTGAACTACGACGACCTGCCGCCCATTGGCGACCCGGAGGAAGGCGGGACCTACGGCGCCGAACGGACCTCGTTCTATGCGGCAGTGCAGCAGACGGCGAGAGAATTCCAGCTGCAGCTCCGCCCCGATCCCAATCCGAATGCTGGTTTCTATTACCGCTCCGACCACTTCAGCCTGGCGCGGGCTGGCGTCCCGGCCTTCAGTGTCAGCGAAGGGCGCAAGTTCAAAGGGCATCCGCGGGAGTGGGGCGACCAGCAGGCTGCCGAGTACAACGCCAAGCGCTACCACCAGCCTTCGGACGAATACGACCCGGGCATGGACTTCAGCGGTAACGCGCGGATGGCGCGCTTCGGCTTCGTGCTCGGCTGGCGGGCCGCCGGCCAGCGGGACCTGATCGGCTGGACTGCCGGGGACGAATTCGAAGCCGCGCGCAAGCGGAGCCAAGCCTCCGGCGCGCATTGACCCCGGGCGACTGGCCAATCTCGCCAAGCGTTGGCAGGGGCGGGCAAACGATGATACTCTCGCCCCGCTGCAGCCCCCAGGAACCACGGCCCACGCGGGCCCAGACCGCGTGACGTCGCATTAGCATGCCATTCTCGTTCCTACAACGCGGGAACCTCGAAGAACACCTGCGACAGGTCTCTCTGGCCACCTACAAGCCGGAACTGACGCTGGAGGGGCTGGTGACGGGGGTGGACAACGTCCGCCACGATGTCTGGCTGAGCCAGAAGTTCTGCGATATCGCGCGGCAGCACGTCGTCAAGCTGGTGGCCAAGTACGGCAATGTCGAGCCGCTGCTGGTGAAGGAAGAAACCATCAGCTATCGCCCGCCCTCCGTGATCCGCCATTCGGAGCAGCAGGAAAAGGCGAAGCCTGCCGACCCGGCGGAGTTCAAGCGCTTGCTCTCGGAGCTGCACGTGGCCTCGCTGAACCGCGCCAAGACCGACGCCAACCAGAACCTGGACCTGCTGCTCCGGCTGGCGGTGGTCAAGTTCCTGCGCACCGAGCTGCACACGCAATACAACGAGGTCCTGCAGGTGTGCCGCGCCAAGGTGAAGACCTTCGAAGGACCGCGGCAGCCGAACCCGCAGAAAGGCGTCGAAGTCCGCGAGCGCTTCTGGCAGTTCCAGGTGAACAAGAAGCCGGTGCTGCGCCGGGTGGGACAGGAGCTGTTCACCACCATCCGCGACATCGAGAAGGAGGCCTTGGGCCGGATGCGGCGGTCGCTGTTCGGGGAGAACCACAAGGGCGCCTATGAGCTGTTCCTGAACCGCCTGATCTTCACCGAGGACGGCCGCGACGATTACCTGAACGCCGAGCACTACGTCATGCTGGGCAATTACGAGAACGACGTGGACCGCTTCGGCACCATGCTGGAGCTGGCCTGTGCGTTCCTGAAGTCGCTGGGAGTGCTGAAAGAGGGAGAGAGCGAGGGCACGCTCGATTATCAGCTCAATGTCCCGGAGAACGCGCAGGAACTGGTGGCCGGTGGCAGTCCCGACGAGAACACGGCCAGGGGCAAAGGACAGAAGGCGGTGCTGCAGGAGTGGCAGACGGCGCTGGAGAACGCCGGCGTCATGGGCCACGTGATCGCCTCCTACGAAGTGGTGCCGCTGCTGGCGCAGTACTCGCCGCCCATCAACGCCCAGCAGCTGAAGAACGCGCTCATCTCCAAGGACGAGAGAAAACGGGTGGAGGCGCTGTTGGAAAGCCACGGCAAGCTCTCGCCCGCCGCGCTGCACACCGCGGTCAAGCGGGTGGACGGCATGAGAAGCGGGGAGCGGGCCAAGCTGGCCGGCCGGTTCCTGACCGACTTCATGCGCTATCACCGCGACATCCGCCGGCTGGAGACGCTGAACGAGGCGATGGAGCTGGTGAACGTGCTGGCCAACGACCGCATGCGCGAGCTTTCCTCCATCAACAGCACGCTCTATGAGTTCCTGTTGCCGGAGGAGATGAAGCCGGTCGAGGACAAGGTGATCGACCACGTCATCCTCAAAGCGGACGTGCGCGATTCGACCACGCTGACCCGGACGCTGTTCGAGCGCGGCCTGAACCCGGCCTCGTATTTCTCCCTGAACTTCTACGACCCGATCAACAAGCTGCTGCCCCAGTACGGCGCGACCAAGGTGTTCATCGAGGGCGACGCGGTGATCCTGGCGATGTTCGGGCGGGAGGGCGAACCGCAATTCTGCGTCGCCCAGATCTGCGTGCTGGCCAAGGAGATGATCGAGATCGTCCGCGCCTACAACCGCAAGTCGCAGGAGCAGGGACTGCCGGTGCTGGAGCTGGGCATCGGCATCTCCTACCAGGATGCGGCGCCCATGTACCTGATGGACGGGACCAACCGCATCATGATCTCCAAGGCGCTGAACGAGAGCGACCGCCTTTCCTCCTCCAGCAGGGGCGCGCGCAAGTACCTGGAGGGCAACAAAACGCCGTTCACCGTGTTCTCGTTCCAGACGGTGAGCGACGCCGACACCGGCGGCACTCCCGATGAGTTCCTGGTGCGCTACAACATCGGCGGCATCCACATCAACCAGGCCGCGTTCGACAAGCTGAAGACGGAGATCTCGCTGGAGCCGCGCGAACTCCCCCTGGCCACGCTCCTGGGCGGGAAGACGGCGAGGATCTACAGCGGGATGGTGCCGGTGCCCTCCGGCGGCTTCCACCTGATCGCGGTGCGGGAAGGGCGTGTCCCGCACATCAACGCCTCCGAGTTCACCCTCAAGGAGTGGACTGACCGGCGCTACTACGAGGTCTGCACCAGCGAAGAGGTCTACGCTCTACTCGCCCAAGGTAAGACCGCGGCCGTAGCGTCGACCTAGCGCGACCGCGAATCACGCCAGCAGCATCGCGCACTCCGCCAGGCGCGCGAGGGACTTGTGCAAGAACTCGGCGGTGATCCGGGGATCGGCTTGCCGCAGCTCGGCGAGCAATTCTGGGTGATCGCGCGTCCCATCGAGCAAGGGCAGCAGGCGGCGCAGCTCCGGCTCCGGCATCTGGAAGCTGTTCAGAAGCAGCGAGGTGACGGGCAGGCCGGCCTCTGCCTGCCAGCGCGCCACCACGCCGGCGAGCGGGCGCTCGCTGATCGCGGTGCAGAGGGGGGCCTGATACGCGCGGAATTCCGCCACCGCATTGGCCAGCGAGGAGACCAGCATGCGGATCAGTCTGGCCTCCGCAGCCAGGGCCAGGCTTTCGAGCCCCGCCCTTCGGCAGATACGCGCGCGCAAGTCGGCGTAGGGGACCGCGCGCGGCCACGCATCGCCCAGCTCCAGGTACACCGCCTTGGGGATGGCCTCATTGGTGTTGACGGTTTGCCCCTGAGCGGTCCGGAATTCGACGGTCTCCGGACCAGTGATGTCGCGCACTGGAACGGCGGGTTGCGTGGAGCTCGCGATCATCAGCCGCTCCATCCGTTCGGGGATGACGTTGAGGTCTAGGTCATGCCCGGCGCGGCAGAGGATGGTCTGGCGGAAGCCGCGGCAGTGGATGAAGTCGAGGTACTGCTCGCGCAGCAGGCGGTCAGGCACGGCCTCCAGTTCGGCCCGCGCGTGCTCCGGCAGCCGCGCCGTCCGCATGCGGTGGATGTCGGACTCGGCGACGAACTGCAAGCCATAGGCGGCCGCTTGCTCCATGAAGTCGAGGAAGTAGAGCGGCTCGTTGACCTCGGCGAGGGCGTCGAAGAACAAGAGCGGATCGGACTTCTTGTGGACCGCGGCTTCACGGCGCAGCAGCTCCCGCTCCACGGTCGGCTCCGGGATGGCCGAGATGACGAAGTCCACGATCTTCTTCGCCTCCCGCAGCTTGGTGGCGGGATCCGTGATGTGCCGGGTGTGGAAGCGCATCAGGTCGCGGGTAATCTGCCGCAGGTGTCCTGCCGGGTAGGTGTTGTAGCTGACGTAGGCGACGCCGTTGGGCGCCAGGTGCCGGCTGCAGATCTCGAGCAGCTTGTCCTGCACCCCGGGCGGGATCCACGAGAACAGCCCGTGGGCGACGATGTAGTCGAAGGCGCCGGCGTTGGCGGGGAACTGCATCAGGTCCAGCGCCCGGAACTCGGCATTCACCACGCCCAGCCGGGCCGCGGTCTCTCGCGCCCGCTCGATGGAAGCCTGCGACAGGTCCACACCGACGCAGTGGCTGTCCTTCAGCGCGTAGGCCACGGGGATCAGGTGCCCGCCCTCGCCGCAGCCCACCTCCAGCACCCGGCTGCGCTCCACCGGCGGCGGCTTGAGCCCGTAGAGCGTGGCCAGCATGGCCATGCGCTCCGGCGAAGCTTGCGGGTAGAATTTCCCGGGATAGCGGAACTCGTCGTAGAGGGTGGGGCTGGTGGCGGTGCTCATGGCTCGGCCTGCACAGAGACACAGAGCCTACCAGAGTCTTCCTCTGTGTTCCTCTGTGGTTAGGCTTTTGCTTTTCTCTTACGGCGCAGGACGCCCGCCACGCCCGCGAGGCCGGTGCCGACCAGTGCCAGGGTCCCCGGCTCGGGCACTTGCGGGGTGTTGTACAGCTCAAGTTCTGCGAACCCGCCACCCGGGAGGGGGGGATCGAGCACCAGTTGGCCCTCCTCGTTCACCAAGAAGGCATTGTTGGGTGAGAGCGCATCGCCGAACATGGAGTCGACCTTCAACCCGATGAAATCCTTGTACTGCAGCACGTCCTCCTTGTAGAAGCTGATGTACATGTCGAAGTCGGTGGTCGTATGCCATTTGTCCGGAGTGCCGACTACCATCTCCTTGTAAGAGGTGCTGAGCAGTTCGTACTTAAGCTCGTACTTGAGATCGGGATCTGGCGGGGGAAGCAGGTTGCCGAAGTTAAGGACGAAGCTGTCGCCCTGCACCCCGGCGCTGTACATATTGTTGGCGCAGCTGAAGGGTGTCTGCACCGGCCCCGGTTGGGACTGCACCGCCGGCACGCCCGTGGAGGAGCCGTCGCCCCAGTTGATGCCGGAGACGAAATTATCCGAATTGCACGAGAGACTTGGGGTTTGGATAGGGCCGGGGTTTGCGGCGTGCGCCGCCAGCGGGAATGCCGCCACTCCCGACAAGACCGCGACCAGGGAACGAGCCCGGACCACCATGGAGCCTCCTCTTACCCACCTTGTCTTGAACCCAGCGAGAAACGGGACACCCTACCTACATTTGTTGCGAAGGAAACAGCAACTTTGGTGCCACTGCCTGAAATCCATAGTCTGTTCGTTTTGGGATACTTAGCGCGTTCGGCGGGATTTCGCCGCCTCCCCTTGTATGCAAGTCTTTGCAGACAAATGGAGGAGCTTTGCAGTTGGAAGTTATTGAGAAACTAAATAGCCATGAGCGGGAAGTGCTCTAGAACGCTGTCTTCCTGGCCTTGAAAGGAATGAACACCACTGCCTCCAGGTCCACGGCGCTGCCGTTCTTGGTGGCAGGGCGGAAATGCCAGTGGGAGAGGGCGGCCTTGGCGTTCTCGTCGAGGCGGTCATCGAGGCCCTCCAGCACCTTGATATCGGCCACCGTGCCGTCGGCGCGGATGACAGCGTACAGGGTGACGGTGCCCTCCACGTTCTTGCGCATCAGTTCCATCGGATAAGCGGGGTCCACCTTGCTCATGGCCACGGGTGCGGTCAGGTCACCGGCCTTCTCGCTCTGATGCAGCTCGGCGAAACGGATGATCCAACTGCCGCCCGCCGAGGTCAGGTTGGGCATGTTGAGGATCATTGAGTAGTACTTCTTGGGGCCGAAGATCTTGTCCTCGATCTTGCTGGGGGCGTCCAGCCCTCCGGAGATCGTGCTGGTGGAAGCGGGCGCGGTACTGCGCGCGATGTCGGCTACGGCGTGAGCCGCCGCGAGCAGGCTACGCCGGAGCGCATCGCCGCCGACTGCCGGATGGGCCGAGGGCGGCGCAGCCACCACCGCGCCGGCGGGCGACGAAGCGGGCGAGCCTCCGATAAGGATGCCGGCGGGAACGCCGCCGTTGCCGCCGCCGTGACCGGGACCCCCAGGTCCAGATCCCGTGCCGCCACCGCCTCCATTCCCGCCACCCCCGGCAACGTCGGGTGTGCCCGCCGCCCCCGGCTTGCCTTCGGGTGTCGCCGCGAAGATACCGCGCCGGTTCCCTCCCGGGACCTCGATGGGACCCGCAGGAGGAGAGGGACGCACGCTGAGGGCGACGAACTGTCCCATGGCCTTGGCGCTGATGCCACCACTGAACTCGACGGACGGAGCCGCGGGCACGGCCGCGGCGGCGCCAGCGAAGGCGGCTGTCGCGCCGCTTCCGCCGAGCAGGTTGGCGGCGCGCTGCTCCGGCATCGGCAGCGCGGGGTTGGTGACCACGATGTCGGAGTGGCCGACGTTGAGGTCGCCCATGGCGCGCGGCGCTGCATCCGGCGCCGGAGCGATCGCACCGGGGGCTGCGACCGCGGGCAGATTCAGCTTCTTCAGATTCGGATCACCGGGGTCGGGCGCGGGCGCCACCGCAGTTCGATCCAGTGCTGGGGCGGTAAGCTGAGCCAGGTTGCGGGTGGGATTCGGCGCCGGCGGCGGAGTGGCCGTCGGCAGGACCGGAACACTCAGCTTCGTGAGGTTGCGGCCAGCCACCGGAGGCGCCGGCACGTCGGTCCACACCACCATGTTGGGCAGCTTCACTTCCTTCGTGATCAGCCGGAGGTCGATGGGATCGATGATGGTCTGGGTGCTGTTGTCCGGATGCTTGGGCAATGAGACGATGCGCTGCGGCGAGTACTCGGGCTCGCCCTTCTTCGCTTCCTTGGCCGGCTCGCTGCCGGTGTCGATGGCGGGGAGGTACTCCGAGACGTCGTAGTAGGTGATCTTCTGGTCGCGGAAGAAAGAATCGCGGACCACCCGTGGCCGGAAGACGAAGGTGTTCGACAACCCCCACAGGGCGATGACGATGAAGACGTGGTAGAGGACTGATTGCAGCAGGGGGCGCCGCGGGATGCCGGCCTGCACGAAGACATCGGGCCAGAACGGAGCCGGCCGCGAGGTGAGCATCTGCATGGGCTCGCGGTGCGGCCGGAACAGGTCGCGCAGGTTGCGCAAGAAGACCCAGCCCCACGGTTCCAATTCGACCAGGAATTGCGGCGGGCGGGCAGCAGGCCGCGTCCGGTTCACAAACGCACCCCGCGATGCCTGCATTTCCATCTTCTCAACCAAGGGCTGGGCGGAAACAGAGTAGTGAGATTATATAGTGGTAAACAGGCGATCCCGGATTTTTTGTTCCTTCCCATCCGGCAGGACATGTTCGCTGGCGGTGATACTTGCCGGCCGCCGGCGTGTTCTAATCGAGTAGGACTGGAAGCCATCATGCGATACGCACTCGTGCTCTGTCTTGCCGCCGCGGCGATGTTCGCCCAGCAGGCGCCGCCTTCCCAGCAGGCGCCCGCCGACCTCACCGGGATGTACACCTTCCTGCAGGACGGTGAGTTCGTGCAGCTCAGCGTGCAAGACGGCCGGCTGTCGGGATTCATCTCGCGCTACGAGGACGGCGAAAAGAGCCTATTCGTGGACCAATTCTTCAGCGAAACCACGTTGAACGGGATGGAACTTAGCTTCAAGACCAAGATCGTGCACGGCGTCTGGTTCGAGTTCAAGGGCGGGGTCGAGCGCGGACCGGGGAAGACTCGCGCCGAAGAGGCGTACTACGTGGTGCGCGGCACCCTGGTCCGCTACACCGAAGACGCGAACAAGAAGGCCACGGCGCAGACCCGCGAGGCCAGTTTCAAATCGTTCCCGCAAGAAGCCGAAGGGGAGCCGCCGCCGAGAAAGTAGCCTCAGGTCCGCAAGACCAACGGACCGGAGCTGCCACCGCATCTAAGCACTGAGCCGTACTTGCGGTTTGCCGGCGGTTGGCCCACCATGGATGGGCTGATTCGCGGCTGTGCAGGCCGTAGTGGGAGACATCATGGCAAGACGATCGTTGCTGTCCCGCACTCTGGCGGTCACCCTCGCACTGTCCTTCTTGGTCGCGCAAAGCGTGGCGCAGTCGGAGCCGGTCCTGCCGGACCCCGGCAATCCCGGGATCAGCCGGGACGAACAGATCCAGGTGGGCCGCAAGGCCATGGGCGAGGTGTACAAGCAGATGCCGGTGCTGCCCGATTCCAGCCCGGTGACGCAATACGTGCAGCAACTGGGCAAGCGCCTGGAGAAAGTGATCCCGGCGCAGAACTCGTGGCCGTATGAATTCCACGTCGTCCAGCAGAAGGAGATCAACGCCTTCGCGCTGCCGGGCGGGCCCATCTTCGTGAACGTGGGGACCATCACGGCGGCTGCCAACGAGGCGGAACTGGCCGGGGTGATGGCGCACGAGATGTCGCACATTTACATGCAGCATTCCGCCAAGCAGATGAAGCAGAACGTCGGGCCCAGCATCCTAGCCGGGGTAGGACAGATCCTGGGGCAGATGATCGGCGGCGTGGGCGGGACGCTGGCCAGCATCGGCGGGCAGATGGTCGGCGGCATGTGGAGCATGAGATATTCACGCGCCGATGAGGCTCAGGCCGACGCCGTGGGCGCGGTCATCATGTACAAGGGCCAGTACAACCCGCGGGCGATGGCGGAGTTCTTCGAGAAGCTGGAGAAAGAGGCAGGGCCGGGCGGACCGCAGTTCCTCAGCGACCACCCGAATCCCGGCAACCGGGTGGCGGCGGTGGACAAGGAGATCGCCAACTGGCCGGCGCAGCGCTGGTTAACGAGCTCGGCCAGCTTCAACAAAGCGCACCAGGACGCGCAGAGCGTCACCGCTTACAGCGCGCAGCAGATCGCCGATGGCGCCAAGAGCGGGCAGTGGGCGCGGCAGAACCAGGGCCAGGGCTCGGTGCCCGCCGGGGTTTCGACCACCACACCAGAAGCTACGGCGGCGCCCGCCGGCAATGCCAACATCGCCAGCGTGACCTACCAGCAGGTCAAGCCGAGCTCGACGATGAAGCCCATCCCCGGCAACCCGGTGTTCAGCATCAAGTATCCGAATAATTGGGAGGCGTTCCAGGACCAGAACGGCGGAATCACCATTGCGCCCGCGGCCGGACACTCGCAGGGCGCGGTAGCCTATGGCGTGGTGTTCGGTGGCGCGAAAGCGCAGGGAGGTTTGCAATCCGTTACCCAGCAGATCGTGCAGAGCCTGACCCAGGGCAACGCAGGCATGCGGCAGACCTCGGGGCTGGAACAGATCCGGGTGAACGGCGTGCCGGGCATGTCCGCCGACCTGAGCGGACCATCGCCGGTGCTGGACTCGCGCGGGCAGCCGCTGCCCGAGCACGACTGGCTGGTCACGCTGCAGCGCCCGGATGGCAGTGTGCTCTACGCAGTCTTCGTCGCGCCGGAACGGGACTACGCCCGGCTGGAACCGACCTTCGTCAACATGGTCAGGACCCTGCGCGTCCGGTAAGTCGTTGTCGGACATGGGCGCCGGCGCTCCGCCGGCGCTTTCATTTTGGCCAAAGTTTTCCGAACTTTCTTCCCGCCGCAACGTACTTGTAACCAGGCAGCGAGATACTGCTGCAGACGGCGACTAACCAAAGGGCACGGCGTCCGTCAAATACTTTGGAAGGAGGTTGCGATGAGCGGGAAATACAACAAGATCGCGGATAACCTCGGCGTGCGCCTGGCACTGAACATCGCCGGCTTCGCCCTGTGGCTGATGGCTGCGATGGCGCTCCTGCGCGCGTAAGCGCTCGTGACCTACTTCTCCATCGCCGCTGTCTCCGCCCGGGCGGAGTAGCGCGATGCGACGTAGTTGTTCAGGATCTCGATGAATTCCGCCACGATGTGGTCGCCCTTGAGAGTGGTCATGAGCCGCCCGTCCACGAAGACGGGCGCCTTGGGCTCCTCGAAGGTGCCCGGCAGCGAGATGCCGATGTTGGCATGCTTGGATTCGCCGGGTCCGTTCACCACACATCCCATCACCGCGACTTTCATCTCTTCGATCCCCGCGTAACGCTCCTTCCACACCGGCATCTGCTCGCGCAGGTAGGACTGGATCTGCTCCGCCATCTCCTGGAAAAAGGTGGACGTGGTGCGCCCGCAGCCGGGACAGGCGGTCACCTGCGGGGTGAAGCTGCGGATGCCCAGGGATTGCAGGATCTGCTGCGCGACGATGACTTCCTCGGTGCGGTCGCCGTTGGGAGCGGGGGTGAGTGAGACGCGGATGGTGTCGCCGATGCCCTCCTGCAACAGCACGCTGAGCGCGGCGGTGGAGCCGACGACGCCCTTGGCACCCATGCCCGCCTCGGTCAGGCCGAGGTGCAGGGCGTAGCCGCAGCGCGAGGCCAGGGCGCGATACACGTCGATCAAGTCCTGCACGCCGCTGACCTTGGCGCTGAGGATGATCTGGTCGGTGCGCAGCCCGTACTTTTCCGCCAGCTTGGCGGAATTGAGGGCGCTGAGCACCATGGCCTCCATGGTGACCTCGCGCGCCTCTTTGGGCTCGGGCAGACGCGAGTTGTCGTCCATCAACTTGGTGAGCAACTGCTGGTCGAGCGAACCCCAGTTTACCCCGATGCGCACCGGCTTCTGGTTCTCGACTGCGACCTCGACCATGATGCGGAAATTGTCGTCGTCCTTCTTGCCGATGCTGACGTTGCCGGGGTTGATGCGGTACTTGGCCAGGGCCCGCGCGCAGGCCGGGTACTTCTTCAGCAGGATGTGCCCGTTGTAGTGGAAGTCGCCGATGATGGGCACGCGCACACCCTGCTTCTCCAGCTTCTCGACGATGGTGGGGACGGCGGCGGCGGCCGCGTCGTTGTTGACAGTCACGCGCACCAGCTCGGAGCCGGCACGGGCCAGGTCGGCGACCTGGCGGACGGTGCCGGGAACGTCGGCAGTGTCGGTGTTGGTCATGGACTGCACCACGACCGGGGCCTCGCTGCCGACACGCACCCCGCCGATCACGACGGTATAGCTTTTCCTGCGCTTGATCTCAGCCATCAAGCTTCTAGTCTATCAGGCGGGTGTGACGGTGGTCACACCGGGCTAGACTCGCTAGTATGTGGGCCAGCACCTCGGGGGAGCAGATGCAACCGAAGGAACGGGTGGGATTCGAGCTCCAGCCGACTCTAAGAGGAAAGCTGGTCGAGCTTCGCCCGCTCAAGCCGCAGGACTTCGATGCGGTGTTCCAGTCGGCCAGTGACCCGCTCATCTGGGAACAGCATCCGGAGAGCGACCGATACAAGAGAGAGGTCTTCCAGAGATTCTTCGACGCGGCCATCGAATCGAAGGGCGCGTTTGTGGTGGTCGAGCGGAAGTCGGGGAGGATCATCGGCAGCACGCGCTACTGCAACCTCGATCTCGAGCGATCAGAAATAGAGATCGGCTGGACGTTCTTGGAGCGTGCTTTCTGGGGCGGAGCCTACAACGGGGAGATGAAGTCGCTGATGCTCGAGCACGCCTTCCGGTTCGTGGACCGCGTCGTGTTCGTGGTGGGAGAGAAGAATCTGCGCTCGCAGACAGCGTTGCAGAAGATCGGAGCGAGGTTCCTGCGGACGGCCGACCGGCCGGGGCCGGATGGGAAGCCGAGTTTGATCTTCGCCATCACGCGGTAAGACCTCACCACAAAGGGCACGAAGGCGAACACGAGGACACAAAAGGCCTTTCGTGACCTTTGTGAATGCCTTTGTGTCCTTGGTGGTGAGCCCTTACGGCAGGTACTTCGACAGCACCGGCAGCTTGCCCAGGTCGTTGTAGATGACCATCACCGCGAACAGCAGCAGGAAGACGAAGGCCGCCTGGTAGATGCGTTCCTTGATGCGCATGGAGATGTCGCGCCGCATCA
>DATKKJ010000167.1 GCA_035543055.1 Terriglobales bacterium
GGGGTTCTGGCTATGCCAGAAACGCCTCTCGTCGGGACGGTTTCGCTTTTGGCCTACGGCCGCCGACGGGGCGTCAAAGGTACTGGAGGCACACGAGGTGCAGGTGCTGTTGGCCGGTGGCGATCCCGCCGGCGCGCAGGGCCTTGCCCCTTGGCGCCGGGTCGATCCGCCGGAGTAGAAGGCGTCCCCGTCAAGGAAACTTGCGTTCCATCGGCGCTCGGGTTACCGTTTCGCCATGGAAACCCTATTTTTACACCGAGGGCGGACCGTCACCGCCGACGACATCGTCTTGATCCGCCAGTTGATCGCCGAGCATCCGCAAGCGAGCCGGCGGGCACTGTCGCAGAAGTTGTGCGTGGCCTGGAACTGGCGGCAACCCAATGGGGCACTGCGCGACATGGTGTGCCGGGGACTCATGCTGGCGCTGCAGCGCGCGGGGCACATCGAACTGCCGAAGGTCCGCCATGTTCCGCCCAATCCGCTGGCCCACCGTGGCGCTGCGCGCGTCAAGCCCAGCCTGGCGAGCGTGGATACCACACCGTTGTGCGCCCGCCTGGCCGAACTCAAGCCCATCGAGCTTCGCCCGGTGCGGCGTACCGGCGAGGAGCCGCTCTTCAACAGTCTGCTCGAACACTACCATTACCTGGGTTACACCCAACCGGTCGGCGAGCACCTCAAATATCTGGCGTATGCTCAGGGCCGGCCCATCGCCTGTCTGGCCTGGTCCTCGGCGCCGCGCCATCTGGGCGCCCGCGACCGCTTCATCGGCTGGTCGGCGCAGGCTCGACGCGAGAACATCCGTTTTCTGGCCTACAATACCCGCTTCCTCATTCTGCCCTTCGTCCAGATCCCGCACTTGGCTTCGCATCTCTTGGGCCGCATGGCCCGGATGCTGCCCGGCGACTGGGAACGGTGCTATGGCCATCCGGTGTATTTCCTGGAAACCTTCGTCGATCCGCAGCGGTTCCGCGGCACCTGCTACCGCGCCGCCAACTGGCAAGCGCTCGGCCGCACCGCGGGACTGGGCAAGGACGCGCCGAACAAAACGCCCAATCGCCCGTTCAAGGAAGTGCTGGCGTATCCGCTCATCCCGGATTTCCGCGAGCGGTTGGGGCAGACCGGATGAAGCCCGCCCGCCAGCCCCTGGAGATCAGCCGGCAGGAGCTGGAAGCGCTGATCGGACGCGCCCAGGCCGGCCCGCTGGACCCGGCGGATGGCCAAAAACTCCTGGCGTTGGTGGAGACGCTCTGTCGGCTGATGCAGTTGCTCGAAGATAAAACCACCACGATTGCCCGCCTTAGGCAGCTGTTGTTTGGGGCCAGCACCGAGAAAACCCGCCACGTGTTGAAGACGGCGAATCAGGATGAGGCCGGCGAAACCGAATCCGCTTCATCCAGCGCCCAAGACTCCCCGGAAGCACCCGCCCAGGATAAGAAAAAAGGTCACGGCCGCAACGGCGCGGCGGATTACACCGGCGCCTCCCGGATTCCGGTCAGCCACCCGGCGCTGGCCTCGGGCGATGCGTGTCCTCAATGCCAAACCGGCAAGGTCTATGCCGCACCACCACCGGGCTTGCTGGTACGGATCACCGGCCAGGCGCCCCTCGGCGCGGTCGTTTATGAACTCGAAAAGCTCCGCTGCAACCTGTGTGGCGAGGTCTTCACGGCCCCTGCGCCGGAAGGCCTCGGCGAGGACAAATACGATGCCCGTGCCGCCGCCATGATCGCGCTTTTGAAGTATGGCAGCGGGCTTCCCTTCTATCGGCTCGAACAGTTGCAAGGGGGGCTGGGGATTCCCCTTCCGGCTTCCACCCAGTGGGAAATCGCCAAGGAAACCGCCCAACCCCTACGGCCGGCCTTCGATGAACTGATCCGCCAAGCGGCCCAAGGCGAAGTGGTCTACAACGACGATACCACCGCGAAGATCCTGTCCCTGATGGGAAAAAGCGCCGCTCACCCCGCCGGGCAGGAGGCGGACGGGCCGGCACGCACCGGGGTGTTCACCTCCGGGGTGGTCTCGACGGGAGAAGGACGACGGATCGCGTTGTTCTTCACCGGACGCCAACACGCCGGGGAAAACCTCCAGGACGTGTTGCAACAGCGGGCGGCGGCACTTGGCCCACCGATTCAAATGTGTGATGCGTTATCGCGCAATCCCTCCAAGGCATTCGAGACGATCCTGGCCAACTGCCTGGCCCACGGGCGCCGGAAGTTCGTCGAGGTGGCGGAGCATTTTCCCGACGAGTGCCGCACCGTGCTG
>DATKKJ010000168.1 GCA_035543055.1 Terriglobales bacterium
ATCGTGATCGGGGTGCCTTCCGAGATCACCCAGGTGGAGAAGCGGGCGGTGATGGACTCGGCCTACCGCGCCAAGGCCAGCGAGGTGCACCTGGTGGAGCAAGCGATGGTGGCGGCCATCGGCGCCGGGTTGCCGATCACCGAGCCCAGCGGCAACATGATCGTGGACATCGGTGGCGGTACCACCGACATTGCAGTGATCTCACTCAGCGGCATCGTCTACTCGCGTTCTGTGCGCATGGCCGGCAACCAGATGGACGAAGCCATCATGAATTACCTCAAGCGCAAGTACAACCTGCTCATCGGCGAGCGCACTGCCGAGCAGATCAAGATCGAGATCGGCAGCGCCTACCCGCTCGACAAGCCGCTCACCATGGAGATCAAGGGCCGCAACCTGATCGAGGGCGTGCCCAAGACCATCACCGTGGACGACAGCGAGATCCGCGAGGCCCTCAGCGAATGCGTCAGCACCATCATGAACGCCATCCGCGTCGCCCTGGAGCGTACCCCGCCCGAGCTCTCCGCCGACATCAGCGACCGCGGCATCGTGCTGACCGGAGGCGGCGCTCTGCTCAAGAACCTGGACAAGCGCATCCGCGAGGAGACCGGCCTGCCCGTCTCCATCGCCGACGATCCGTTGGCCAGCGTGGTGCTGGGCACCGGCAAGATGCTGAGCGACTTCAAGCTGCTGCGCAAGATTTCGATCGAATAACGTCGAGGGTGCCCCACCCAAGCCCGGTTTTGGCTTGAGTGGGAAACTCGACACATTCCCCCAGCCCGGCACGCATTCCGCCGGGCTTCTGAGCGCGATGGAGAACGTCTTAGCCCGCTACCGCAACACGACCATCCTGGTCGCGGTTCTCTTCGTGCAGATCATCGGCCTGGCGGTGCAGGTCAAGAAGCCCACCGACGCCGGCTCCATGCTCCTGATCCGCTACTGGGTGGTCAGCGCCATCACTCCCCTGGAGCGGGCCGTGGTCAGCACCAGCCGCGGCTTCCGCAATGTCTGGACCAGCTACCTCGATCTCCGCGACGTGCGGGCCGAGAACCGCGCCCTCAAGGAGCAGATCGACCACATGCGCATCGATGAGGTCCGACTGAAGCAGGATGCCGACCAGGCCCGCCGCCTGCAGGCCCTGCTCGCGTTCAAGGAGCAGGTCATCTCCGAGACGGTGGCCGCCCAGGTCATCGGCTCCAGCGGCAGCGAGCAGTCCCGCATCCTCTACATCGACAAGGGCGCCAACGACGGCATCCAGCCCGACATGGCGGTCATCTCGCCGGGCGGCATCGTGGGCAAGGTATTGCACACCTTCCGCCACTCCTCCCAGGTGCTGGAGATCAGCGATCAGTCGAGCGGCGTGGGTGCCATCCTGGAGAAGTCGCGCCTGCAGGGCATCTTGAAGGGCTCGGCTGGCGGCGAAGTTTCCATGCAGTACGTGATGAGCGACGAGAAGGTCGAGCCCGGCGAGCGCGTGCTCACCAGCGGCGGCGACCGCATCTTCCCCAAAGGGCTGCCCATCGGGAACGTCACCGCCGTCAGTCCCGGACGCGATCTCTTCCTCAACATCCGGATCAAGCCCGCCGCCGACCTCTCCCGCCTGGAGGAGGTGCTGGTCATCACCAGGATCGTGGACAGGGAACCGGAGAGCGCCGACACCGGCGGCCCCATGCGCGCCGCCGACATCCTCGCCCAGCGCCTGCCCACCGTAGAGAAGAAGGCGCCACCCGAAGGCGAGAAGACTGCGGCCACGCCTGCTCTATCTACGGGTCCTTCGGCTGCTAAGCCGAAACCCGAGGCGCCAAAGCCGGCAACCCCCGGAACAGCCACCCAGGGGGCGGAGCGCGGGTCTTCGACCCGCGCCGCCGGGTCAGAGCCCCGGCCTCTGGCGAACGTGACTAAACCCACAGGAAGGCCCGCTCCGCCTCCGGCCCCGAGCCAGCCCGTCGTGCAACCGCCGGCTCAACCCGACCAGGGGGCGCCGCAGTGAACGTGGCCGTCACTTACACCTCCCGCGAAGAGATCGAGGTTTACAAGTTCAGCGCGCTCGCGACCGTGCTGATCCCCCTGCTCGCCATCCTGGCGCAAGTCTTCGTCCCGGTGCGGCTGCGTTTCTTCTCCGTCTTCGATCTGCCCCTGCTCGTGACCCTGTTCTTTGCCGTGGCCCGGCGCAGCCAGGTCAGCGGCCTGATGACCGGGGCGGTCATCGGCCTGCTCCAGGACGCCTTGACCCACCAGCCCCTGGGGCTCTATGGCATCGCCAAGACGGTTGTCGGATACGGCGCTTCCTCGCTCGGGGTTAAAATCGACGTAGAGAATCCGGGCTCGCGGCTGCTGATCGGCTTTGTCTTTTATTGGGTGCACCAGGCGGTGTACTTCCTGGTGGCCCGCAACATCGGGGGACTCAGCTTGGAGTGGCGCTGGCTGCACGCGTTCGGTGCGGCCCTGGCCAACGGACTGCTGGCGATCGTGGTCTTCGCCATCCTCGACCGCTACAAGCAGCGCGCCTGAGGGATTTGTGATTTGTAATCTGTGATCTGTAAGGTTAGCCGTCGACTTTGCAAATCACAAATTGCAAATCAAGCAGAGTTCCGGCTGCATCGAATCGACAGTAGTGACGTGGTAGATGTTCAATAGAGACGAACGAATCCCGCTCGGAAAACTGACCTTCGTTCAGTACTTCATCCTCGCCATCTTTCTGGTGCTGGGGTTCCGTCTGGCGCGCCTGCAAGTCGGCGACAGCGAGCGCTACACCTCGCTGGCCGAGCGCAATCGGGTCCGCACCATCCCCATCCTGGCGCCGCGCGGCAAGATCCTCGATCGCGAAGGCCGGGTCATCGTGGACAACTACCCCTCGTTCTCCGCCCTGCTGTTGCGCGACCAGCTCAAGGACATCAATAACGATATCGAGAAGATCTCTGCCGGCCTGCACATGCCGGTGTCCGAGATCAAGGAGCGGCTGCGCAAGTTCGCCTACGCCCCGGCCTACCAGCCCATGGTGCTGAAGGACGACATCACCCCCAGCGAACTGGCCTTCATCGAATCCCACCGCAACGAGCTGCCGGAGCTCGAAACCATCATGGTGCACCGCCGGCTGTATCCCCGCAACGGCTTCATGGCGCACCTGATCGGCTATGTGGGCGAGGTCAGCGAGGAAATGCTCAACCAGCCCGCCTACGAGTTGTATGAACCCGGCGACGTGGTCGGCCGTTCCGGGGTGGAGCAGGCCTACAACGACATTCTCATGGGCAAGGACGGCTACCGCCGCTCCCTGGTCAACAGCCGCGGCAAGGAGGTCGGCCGCCTGAGCGAGACCCCCGCCATCCCCGGCAAGCAGCTCAAGCTCACCATCGATCTCGACCTTCAGATCGCCGCCGAGGAGGCTCTCGACGCCACCGGCAAGAACGGCGGCATCATCGCCATGGACCCGCGTACCGGCGAAGTGCTGGCCATGGTCAGCCGCCCCACCTTCGATCCCAACGATTTCGCCGTCCGCATCACCCGTGACCAGTGGAACAAGCTGGTCACCGACGAGGGCAAGCCGCTGCTCAACAAGACCATCCAGGCCCAGCTCGCCCCCGGGTCGGTGTTCAAGATCATCATGGCCACGGCCGGCCTGCAGGAAGGCATCGCCCAGACCATGAACGTCAACTGCGGCGGCGGCGGGGTCTTCTACGGCCGCTACTTCAAGTGCTGGGTGACGGCGGAGCATCGCACCCACGGGGTGGTGGGCATCAGCAAGGCGATCTATCAATCCTGCGACGTCTTCTTCTACACCCTCGCCGAGCGGCTGGGCATCGGCCGCATCTCGAGGTACGCAGCCGACCTGGGGTTCGGCAGGCGCACCGGCATCGATCTCCCGCAGGAAGTTTCAGGCGTCATGCCTTCCGAAGAGTGGAAGGCCAAGTACTTCAAGCAGAAGTGGTATGCCGGCGAGACCATCTCGGTCGGCATCGGGCAGGGCGCGGTGGCGGTCACGCCGGTGCAGTTGATGCGCGCCATCGGCGGCATCGCCATGGGCGGCGACCTGCGCCGGCCGCACGTCGCCAACCCCACCGACCTGCCGCCCGGGTTCAAGCAGATCGGCGGCGACATGCCCAGCGAGGTGAAGTTCAGTTTCGATCCCCAGAACTGGGAGATCATCACCGACGCGATGGCCGAGGTCGTGCAGCCCGAAGGCACTGCTCCCAGCGCCCGCCTGAAAGACATTGATTTCGCCGGCAAGACCGGCAGCGCCCAGACCATGAGCAACGCCCTGGCCCAGAAGCTCGGCCACAAGCACTCGGTGCGCGACAACGGCTGGTTCGTCGGCTTCGCCCCCCGCCGCAATCCCAACATCATCGTCGCCGTCCTGCTCGAGGAAGGTGAACACGGATACCTGGCCGCCCGGACCTCCGCCGCGGTGGTCAAAGCGTTCGTCGAAAAGCAGAGGAAGCGCGGCCTGAAGATGGCCGGCGCCGATCAGCCTACCCAGGTCTCCGGCTTCTGGAACCGGCCCAATGCCGAGGGTGAAGACGCCCTCCAGGCCGGCCGCGTGTCGATTGCAACCGATGGTTCATTCAAACCAGTGAGCGCCGCGCCAGGCCTCGATCTCGATTGTGTGGCCCGGCCGTGCCGGCCGGGGAGCACGGGCGACACGCCCGTGCCACAACAGCCCGCCCTCCTGCCTCCTGCCTCTTTCTTGCCTGGGGTGACTCGCTAGTGGCCCGTTTCTTCTCCGTCCGCGATTTCGATTGGGTCCTGCTGGCTTTTGTCCTGGTCATCTGCGGTCTGGGCATCATGGAGATCTACAGCGCCACCTACAACACCAAGTTCGCCGGCGTCCATGTCAAGCAGGTGTACTGGATCCTCGCCGGACTGGGCGTGATGTTCCTCATGAGCCTCATCGACTACCACGCCCTGCTCGATAGCGTGCACTGGTTCTACATCGCCTCCGTCATTTCCTTGCTGGCGGTACTGGTGATCGGCAAGAAGTACCTGGGCGCGCGCCGCTGGATCCAATTGCCCGGCGGACAGCATTTCCAGCCCTCGGAGTGGGTCAAGCTCATTCTCATCGTGGCCATCGCCAAGTACTTCGCCGACTCCAAGAGCGAGGAAGCCTCCGTCTCCGACATCGTGAAAGCCGGCGCCTTGGTCGCCGTGCCCATGCTCCTGGTGCTCAAGCAGCCCGACCTGGGCACCGCCCTCACCTATCTCCCCATCGCGGTGATGGGACTTTTCCTGGGCGGCATCCGTTACCGCCACGCCGCCGCCATCATCCTCATCGCAGCCCTGATGCTGCCGGTGGCCTGGCATTTCCTCAAGCCCTACCAGAAGGAGCGCCTGGTCAGCTTCATGCAGCCGGAGGCCGACCCCCAGGGCTCCGGGTACCAAGTTCAGCAATCCCTCATCGCCGTTGGTTCCGGAGGTATTTGGGGCAAAGGGGCCACCAAAGGCTCGCAAACAGTGGGCGGATTCCTTCCCGTGCCCCACACCGACTTCGCCTTTGCCGCCTTCTGCGAGGAGCACGGATTTGTAGGCGCGCTGCTCCTGCTGCTGCTATACTTTGTAGTGCTGATGCGTCTGGTCCACAATGCCCAGACGGCGCCTGACCGTGCCGGGGCCTTCGTGGTCATGGGCGTGGTTGCGGTCCTGACCTTCCACGTCCTGGTGAACATCGGCATGGTGGTCGGATTCATGCCGGTCACCGGTATCCCGCTGCCGCTGTTGAGTTACGGCGGCTCGTCGGTTCTTTTCACGTTCCTGGCCCTGGGGATCGTCATGAACATCCGCATGCGCCGGTTCGTGAACTGAGAAGCAAGTCCGCGCGATCGAATGCGCGTTTGTCGTGCCGCCGTAAGGCGGCCGGAAGTTTCAAGATTCGCTCGCCCTCGCGAGAAAGGAAATGAGGGCAAACGGCCGGCCGGAACCAGGGCCGGAGAGGATTGAACGAGAGCAGCGCCCCGGGACGGGTTAACGACCCCGTCGCCTGCATCGGTGGGAGGAACCGCAGGCGGCTGTGAGGTCACAAGTCCTGGATCGAGCGCGCGACAGGTGACTACGATTCCGAACAGCATTCCAAGAATCCCACTCATCCTGAACCACGGTAGCCCGCTTCGTCTTCCGAGGCGCTGCCCTGGGCTCGACTCCGTCCTCTCCGCTCTGTCTCGCCGCCGCTAGCCGCGCTCCATCAGAACGCGGCAGGGAGACAGCATGTCGAAAGAATTGTTCGTCTCTTCGACCCCGCACGAGACCAAAGTCGCGATCGTCGAAGAGGACCAGTTAGCAGAGATCTATTTCGAGCGTGAGAACGAGTACACGCTCGCCGGTTCGGTGTACAAGGGCAAGGTCACGCGGGTGCTTCCGGGCATGCAGTCGGCCTTCGTGGACATCGGCCTCGAGCGCGACGCCTTCCTTTACGTCACTGACTTCCTCGAAGAGCAGGAAGACCAGGAAGAGTTCGACCGCATCATCACTGAGGCGCACGATGAATCCGTCCACGGCCGGGGCCCCGAGCCGGTCCCCAGCTCCGCCCCCATCCTGCCGCCGGCTGAACCCATCGAGCTGCGCCCGCCAGCCGAGCCCGCGCCGGCCCAGAACGTTCCGGAAGAGCGCGGTGATGACCGCAACGGAGGCCGCTGGCGCAATCGCCGCCGCCGTCGCCGGGGCGGGCGCGGCATCCCCGACTCCAAGTTCGCGAATGAAGGGTCGCGCGCCGAGGCCGCGCCCGGTCACGAACCGGAGCGCGAGCAGCCGCGAGAGCCGGAGCGCCCTCGCGAGTCTCGTCCCCCACGCTTTGGTCCGCCCGCCGGATACCAGCCCATCATCCTGCCCGGCGAGTCCATCTCCAAGTACCGCAATCTGCCGCCGCAGCCGCCCACGGCGGTAAGTGCGGCCGAAACAACCGCTCCAGAGCACGTAGAGGCTTCTGCGAACGTTGAACCGCAGAGAAATGTGGCAGAGCAGTGGACCGCTGAGGACCGTGCACGGTACGAAGAACCTAGAGACACCGGCGACGTCCGCGCTGCCGCTGTCGTTCCCACTCCGGACACCCAGGAGCCCCCGCGCGAATTGCTCGATGCCGCAGCCCACGAGGCACGTGAGGCCGCGGCGAGATCTGAGCAGATGAACGTCGCCGCCGTCTTCGGCGGCGAAGCCGCGACCCGCGAGGAACCTCCGGTAGAGACGCCCGGCAGGGCGTCTCACGAGCACCTCGAGCCTCCTCCGCCCGCCGCCTTCGCTCCCGGCCAGGGCGTCCTCGAGGAAGAGACCATCGAGGAAGAGGAGACCGAGCAGGCCGGGTTCTCCGAAGCCTCCGACGACATCGAGTTCGAAGAACTCGAGGAAGAGACCCTCGAGCACGGTGCTCAGCCCTTCAACGGCGAGACTCCCAACTCCGGCCCCGAGGACATCGGCGAAGAGGTGAAGCTGCACACCGCCGAGTCACTCGCCGAGGGCGAGTACGAGGAGGACACCGAGGAGGTCGAAGGCGAGGAAGAGGGCTTCGAAGAGGCCGAGGCCGAAGCCGAAGCCGAGGTCTCAGCCGAAGGCGCCGAGCAGGAAGAAGGCGCACGTGCCGAGCTGCGCGCTCCTACCGGCACCGCCGGATACCAGCAGCGCGGCGGCCAGCGCCCCGGCTTCGACCGCCGCCGTGGACGCGGACGTCGCGGTGGGCGCCGCATGGGCGGCGGTCCGCGCCGCAACATCCAGCGCGGCGGCCAGCCCCAGATCTCCGAGCTCCTGAAAGAGGGCCAGGAGATCCTCGTCCAGATCGCCAAGGAACCCATGGGCAAGAAGGGCGCGCGCATCACCAGCCACATCGCGCTCCCCGGACGCTACCTGGTGTTCATGCCCACCGTGAACCACATCGGCGTCTCCCGCAAGATCGCCTCCGACGAGGAGCGCCAGCGCCTGAAGCGCATCCTGCAGTCCGAGCATGCGGGCCCGGGCGGCTTCATCGTCCGCACCGCCGCCGCCGGCGCCAGCGAGGACGACCTCCGCGCCGACGTGCGCTTCCTCCTCAACCTCTGGTCCGAGATCCGCCATCGCGCCGACGATGCCAAGGCCCCGGCGCTCATCTACCACGACCTCAACCTGGTGGAACGCATCCTGCGCGACCAGGTCACGCAGAACTTCTCCCAGATCTGGGTGGACACGGAATCGGAATACGAGCGCGTGCTGCGCTTCGCCAACCGCTTCCAGCCCGGCCTGGTCAAGCGCGTCAAGCTCTACTCCAAGGAGACGCCCCTGTTCGAGCAGTTCAACATCCAGGACGAGCTCAACAAGGCGCTCAAGTCCAAGGTCTGGCTCAAGTCCGGCGGATACATCGTCATCAACCAGACCGAGGCCCTGGTGGCCATCGACATCAACACTGGCAAGTACGTCGGCAAGACCGCGCGCCTGGAAGACACCATCGTCAAGACCAACGTGGACGCGGTGAAGGAGATCGTGCGCCAGATCCGCCTGCGCGACCTGGGCGGCATCATCGTCATCGACTTCATCGACATGGACGAGCGCCGCAACCGGCAGAAAGTCCTGCAGGCCCTGGAAGAGGAGCTGCGCCACGACCGCGCCCCCTCCAAGGTGCTCCAGTTCAACGATTTCGGACTGGTGGCCATCACCCGCAAACGGGTCAAGCAGTCGCTGGAACGCACTCTCGGCCAGCCCTGCAGCTACTGCACCGGCACCGGCCTGATCAAGTCGGTCAGCACCGTCTGCAACGAGATCTATGTCGAGATGCGCAAGGTCGCCAAGCATCTCGAGGGCCGGGACGTCGTGTTGCGCGTCAACCCCGAGGTCGCCAAGGCCCTCAAGGCCAACAACGCGCGCTGGCTGACCGAACTGGAGGAGCTCACCCGGCGCAACGTCATCGTCAAGAGCGACCCCCTGCTCCACCAGGAGCAGTTCGACATAAACTAGTAGCTGGTAGTTAGTAGCCAGGGGCCGCGGTGAACGCCGCGGCCTTCGTTTTCCTAGCTACCAGCTACTAGCTACTAGCTACCTCTCTCTCTTCTCTATCCACGCTTCCTTCACCGGCGGTTTCCATCGCGCCAGCGCGTCCAGCAGCGCCTCTGGCATGCGCGCCTCCAGCACCAGCGCCCGGTTGTCGGGATGCAGGAAGCCCTCGCGCACCGCCTGGTCGAACTGCGCGATCAGGGGATCGAAGTAGCCCTCGACGTTCAGCAGCCCGCAGGGCTTCTTGTGGATCCCGAGCTGCGACCAGGTCACCGCCTCGCAGAACTCCTCGAAGGTCCCGTAGCCGCCGGGCAAGGCGATGAAGGCGTCCGCCAGGTCGGCCATCAGCTGCTTGCGTTCGTGCATGGAGTCCACGATGTGCAGCTTGTGCAAGTCCTTGTGCGCCACCTCGCGCGCCACCAGCGCGTGCGGGATCACCCCCTGGACCTCGCCGCCTCCGGCCAGCACCGCGTCCGCCATCACCCCCATCAGCCCGATGTTCCCGCCGCCATAGACCAGCCCCACCCCGCGCGCCGCCAGCACCCGGCCCAGCTCTTCCGCCGCGCGCCGGTACTCCGGCCGCCGCCCCACATTCGACCCACAGAACACGCAGATCCGCTTCACGCCCGACATTGTATGTTGTTTCCTGCGAGACCCATGGAAGGCGTCATGCTGAGGGCATTCATGCCCGAAGCATCTGGCGGGCAGGACCGAGACCCTAACCTCTGCAATCTGATTTGTGCCGTCGGCGGGCGGATTGGATTCGACTGCGGAGTGGTCGCGCCTTACTTCTCCCCGCCCTCAGGCCCATAGAAGAAGACCCAAACGAAGAAGTCGTCGCTGAAATCCTCAAAGCGGTGCTCGACCCCGGCGGCCGCGAACAGAAAATCCCCGGGCCCGAAGGGCTGGCGCTCCCCGGCGTGGAAGTAGGTCCCCCGGCCCTGGGCCACGAAGTAAACCTCGTCGCGGGTATGCGTAGTCTGCGGATCGTGTTTTCGAGGCGCGTACATCTTCACCTCCAGAGAGCCGTGGCGGAAGACGGCGACGGACGTCTTGGACTCGGGCGTGAACAGAGATGTGATCGCTTCGCTGAAACCGACCTTGAACGTGGCCATGGTCCGCTGGTCCCCTTTTCCCCCTGGAATGCCTCGCATTGTAACCGCTCGCGGGCTCTTGTACACGACGGTAACAGAGGCCGGGCATCCCATCGACAGTTGGTGCTAGCCACTGCCGAAACGAGTATGATGGTCCGCCTCAGGTCCTGCCACGGGGGTTGGGAGGACGAAGACTTGCCAGGGGGGATCCACGATGCTGCTCAACATCCAACGCGAAGCTGCGCCTGCCGGCGTCACCGTACTCAAGCTGACTGGCCGGATCACGCTCGGCAACAGTTGCCAGGAACTCGAATGGGAGATCGACAAACTGATGGATGAGGGCTCCAAGGGCGTGGTCCTCGACCTGAGCCGCATAGACCGCGTGGACAGCGCCGGGATCGGCATCCTCACCCTGTCTGCGGGCAAGCTGCGCAAGGCCGGCGGCCAGCTTCGGCTGGCGGGCGCGCAGGGAGCGGTC
>DATKKJ010000169.1 GCA_035543055.1 Terriglobales bacterium
TACGAGAGTTCCTTTCCGTGCAACTGACAGGCGCCGGCGATTCCGGCGCCGCGCGAGCCATAGAGCGCCGCTGATTGGTGCGGATTCTCGCCGTAACGCAGGTCCATCAACTTGGCCGCGTGGACGTCGAGGCGGAGCGGCAGAACGCCCTCACCGTCGATCTGCGTCAGACGCGCACTGATGGCGGCATCGTAATCGGCGGTGGTGCGGAAAGCTTTTTGCGCCAGCCGCCAGCGCGTTTCGCGCAAAAGGCTGCCGGCGTTCTCACGCATCTCTTCGTAGATAGCGTCGTAATCGTCGGGCGAAACCACGATGGCGACGTCATGAAAATTCTTGGCGGCCGAGCGAATCATGGTGGGGCCGCCGATGTCGATGTTCTCGATCAACTCTTCGAGGGTGACGCCTTCCTTGGCAGCGGCCTTCTCGAACTGGTAGAGATTCACCACCACCATGTCGATGGGCTGAATGCCGTGCGCTTCGAGAGCGCGGGTATGCTCGGCGTTTTCGCGGATGGCCAGAATGCCGCCGGTGATGCGTGGGTGCATGGTCTTCACTCGGCCATCCAGCATTTCGGGAAAGCCGGTCACCTCGGACACGTCCTTCACTTCAATGCCGGAGTCGCGCAGCAGGCGGGCTGTGCCGCCGGTCGAGATCAGTTCGACTGCAAACCGCCGCAAGCGGCGGGCGAAATTGACGATGCCGGTTTTGTCGGTTACGCTCAGCAGAGCGCGCTGGATTTTAGCCATGGATCTATAGGGTAGCGCATGTGTCGAGAAAAATCGGCGCCTCAAAAGCTACAAGTCAAACGCGCGATCATACACGAGCGAAACCTGTGGGGCATGACCACTCCTGGTTTGGACGGTGCGTGCGGCTTTTTGCCGGGTACGAAGAAAAAGCCGCAGGTCTCCGGCAAACGCCGCCGTAGGCCTGCGCTACAGGAATTCAGTAGCGAGATCAGGGTCGGGCGCGTTCACTCGAGTGGAGTGGTCGGGCTAGTTACTGATGCTTGGCGAGCCGGCGAAAATATTCCGCGACAGCTTCCGCGTATCCGGGTGGAGGCGGTTGAGACGCGCCGCTGCGCACGCTGCCGCTCCGCTCGTTGTCGGCGAGGCGCCGCAATTTCAATTCGACCTCTTCGACGCCGCCCATGAGGCTTTCGACGATTTGATCCAGGCGTTCGGGCCTGGCGCCGAAAAGCCGTGGATCTAAGCCTTGCATCTGGCGCATCAGGTCCTGAACGTTGCGGGAGATCTCATGGGGCACGTCGCGATTGCCGCGGAGCATCTGATCGAGCTGCGCGAGATCACGAATCCCTTCGCGAATGGTGCGTTCGGCATTAGCCGGGTTGATGCCGGGGCCCCCGAAGCTTTGTGAGTCAACGCCGCCGCGGCTAGAGGCGGCGCCGGGAGATTCGCTTCCCGGTTCGCTGCCGGCGCTCGTCCCGCTTGGGGACTGCTGTTGCCCGGGCCGGCGGCCGGCTTGCTGCCCCTGTTGCCCTTGTTGCTGCTGACCCTGTTGCTGCTGTCCCTGGCCCTGCTCCCGGCCCTGGCTCTTGAGTTGTTGAAGCTGCTCTCGCAGGCGTTCAACCCGTCCCAGCGCGGCCTCGAGATCATTTTCGCCGTTCTGGTCGTGGTTTAGCGCGCTCTGGGCTTCGCGAACGCGGCCATGCAGTTGGTTCAAGCCCTGCGTGATCGCGGGCAGGCGGGGCAGAGTGTAAGGGGCGTAGCCCTGGCGCATGGCTTCGACGGTCCATCCCATTTTCATGCCCAGGTCCTGCTTCTGCGCTTCCGCCAGCGCGTCCCGCAATTTTCCGGAGGCCGAAGGCTGCGTGCCGGCCATCTCGCGGGCGGCCTGCTGCATCTCTTTCTCGACGCTGGTCAGTTCATCGATCAACTTCTTTTCTTCTGATTGGAGCGACTCTGACTGGCGCCGTGAAGTTCCCGGTTGCAACAGAGTGGGCCGGCCCTGCCCGTCCTGTCCCACATTGCCGAACGTCTGCCGCATCTGCAGCTCGAAGTTTTGCTGAGACTCGGCAAGCTGCTGGGTTCTCCGTGCGAGTTCATCCATCTGCTGGCCGGCCTGCTGCCGTCGTTCTCCGGCGAGCATTTCGCGCGCCTCGCGGAGCCGCTCTGCCGCGCGCCGTGCCTCAGCCTCGCTCTGCGGAGTACCCTGGTTCTGCGAGGAGCCGGCGTTCTGCATATCGCGCTCGGCTTCCTGGAGCCGTTCCAGAGCGCGATTCAGCGCGGAAGCCTGCCCGCCAGATTGCCGGCCCTGCTGACCTTGCTGCCCCGATTGTCCCTGGCTCTGGCGGCTCTCCTGCCCTTGTTGCCCCTGCTGTCCCTGTTGCCCCTGCTGGCTGCGTGCACTCGACTGGCTGCGCGCCAACTGCTCCATCTTGCGGCGCAGTTCTTCGGCTTCGCGCCGCAGCATTTCCTGCTGCCACCGCTGCTGGTAGGTCTGCTGGTTCTGCTTTTGTTGATTGGCCAGTTCCTGCTGGCGGCGGGCCAGTTCCTCCAGCTTGGCGAGCGCTTCTTCGATCTCCTTTTGCCGCTGATCCGGCGATGCGGCATTCTGGCCCGATTCGAACTGGTTCTTCTCGCGGTCGAGCTCGAGATCAAACAGGCCCTCAAGATCGCGGCCCGCACCTCCGCCTCCGCCGCCCCGGTTGCCGAACGCTACCTGAATATCGCGGAATGTGGCTTCGGCGCGCGCAAGATGCTGGAGCGACTTTTGCTCAGGCGGCAGCGCAGCCTGCCAGTCGCCGGCGCGCAGCTTGTCGATGGCCGGGCCCATGGCTTCGATTGCCTGTCCCATGTCGTCGGCGAATTTTTTGAAGGCGGGATTGGCGGAACCCAGGTCGCGGGCCTGCATGCGCTCGGCCAGCGATCTTGCCTGGTCACGGAGCTTGGATTGTATCCCTGCAAGCAACCTGGCGTTCTCTTCCTCTTCGGCTTTGTTCTTGGGTTCCTTCTTGACCTCGTTCCAGGTGGCGGCGATGATCTCCTTCTGGTGTTCGGATACTTGAGGGGCCTGCTCGCCTCCGCCTCCACCACCCATCTGCTGCGATTGCGAGTAATTCCGCTCAAAGGGCTGCGCTTCGAGGAAGAAGATGTCGCTGCGGTTCGTGGCGAGACCGTTCTTCGCCGTGGCGTAGAAGCTCACGATATCGCCGGGTACCAGTTTGTAATCTTCCAGGTAGATCGTGGTGGACCCGTCAGCCGTTTTGCCACTCTTGCCGCCGAGATCCACGGTTTTTTCCTTTCCGCCGTTGACCGAATAGTGCAGATCCAAACCACGCAGGGCGAAATCATCGTGAGCTTCAACGGAGACCGTGACCTCTTCAATCGGATTTACCTTTGCGTCCCGGCCGGGCCGTGTAATGCGGAGGGCGGGCGGCTGGGCGTTTTGTACCTCAATGAAGTAATCGTTGCTGAGGCGAACCATGTCGCCGTGTTCGACGGCGGTCGCGACGTGGTAGACGCCATCTTTCTGCATCGGCAGCCGCGTTACGCCATCGCGCAACTCGAATCGGGACCCATCGTCCAGCAGCAGGGCGCCGTTCGAGAGCGGGAGGTCCGTGTCGACTTTCACCTCGGCCTCGGTGCCTTGCACGGCGCGCAGATCGCCGCCAGGATCTTCCACCGTGTCTTTCAGGCCAGTCCAGCCGGGATAGTGATAGGTGACGCGAAGCTTCTTGACCGCGGGCAGGTCGACAACACTCATGTGGTATTGCTTGGAGCGAACACCGCCCGCTGCCACATAGTAATCGAAAGCCTCCGGCACGCCGGTAAAAAGAAATTCAAAGCCGGGCGATCCCGGTTGCGGGCTCATGAGGGCCTCTTCCCATTTTGACGAGCTTTGGAATTTGGCGAAAACGCGCACGCGGTTTGTCTGAAAGCCCAGCAGCCGCGCGGTCACGAGCTGATCGGATTTGCGGCGGATGGTGTGGTCGCCCGGTTGGATCTGCACTTCATAGAACGGCACCTGATTGCGCGGAATCGCGCCCCAAAGCAGGGAAGTGCCATAGCCGAGGAATCCCGGGCCGGAGGTGCCAAGCCAAACGAGCGCCGCCAGCGAGACCAGCCCTGCCGAAGCAAAGCTCAGGATGCGTTTGCGCGGCGCAATGCGTTCGGGTTCGGCTTCGCGCGTCACGGCGAGAGTGTCGGCGGCAAGCAGTTCGAGGAATGGATCGGGGTGTTCGGCGCGCTCGGCGAAGGTCACCAGCCTTTGCTCGAATTGCGGGCATTGATGTTCGGCTTCTCTGGCGGTGTTGCGGCGGTTTAGACGAAGAAGCGGCCAGACCAGGCCTGCCCCCAGGGCCGCGGCGAGCGCAAGAAATAAGATGAGCCGCGCTCCCAGTACACTGCCGGCGGAGAATGCGAAATAATTCGCCAGCAGCGCGCCCGCAATAGTGAAGGCCAGCGCCGCAGCCCCCGCCATGGCTGCGCCGCGCGATAACGCCAGCATGCGCAGGCGGCGTTCCAGTTGCTGCAGATACTCCGTCAGTCCGTTGAGCGGATTCATGCTGCCTCTTTATCCACGGTGAGATGCCGATTCCCCACCAGCGACTCGGCTACAGCCAGCACCAGGACCGCCATCATGACGTACCACCAGAAATCCAGAGGCGTCCGCTCCTGCTGCGTGCTGCCAGCGGTTTGCGCGCGAGACCCCTGACCCGTATTTTGCCATAGCGCCAGC
>DATKKJ010000170.1 GCA_035543055.1 Terriglobales bacterium
ATCCACGTGAACAAGGGAGTGGGGTGCGCGAGCTGCCACGGTCGCGTGGACCGCATGCCCCTGACCTACGAGGCCAACTCGCTGCAGATGGAGTGGTGCCTCGACTGCCATCGCGCTCCCGACAAGTACCTGCGGCCGAAGACCGAAGTCTTCAACATGGAGTACGAGCAGCCGTCGACAGAGAAGAAAGTGTCGGTGGCGGGGAAGATATACACCGACCAGCGGACGCTGGGGCGGGACCTCATCAAGCTGTATGGCATACGCAGTCCGGGCGATCTGACCAGTTGCTCGACCTGCCATCGATAGGATTCATCGCATTGATGCTAGACGGTAAGAAAAGCTGTCACGACCAGAAGTTGATCCAGATCGCGGCGGCGGAGGAGCGCCTGGAGCTGGCCGAGGTCCGCGAGAAGCTGGCGCAGGCACGCGGCCCCAAGTTCTGGCGCAGCCTGGAAGAACTGGCGGCCACGCCCCAGTTCGAGGACATGCTGCACCGCGAGTTCCCGCGGCACGCCTCGGAGTGGCGCGAGGGCGAGAAAGGATTCTCGCGACGCGATTTCCTGAAGCTCTCGGCGGCGTCGCTGGCTTTCGCCGGACTCGCCGGGTGCACGAAACAGCCGCTGGAACCCATCGTCCCCTACGTCAGGCAGCCGGAAGAGATGGTGCTGGGCAAGCCGCTGTTCTTCGCGACGGCCATGACGCTGTCCGGCTACGGTAAGCCGCTGCTGGTAGAGAGCCACGAGGGGCGGCCGACCAAGATCGAGGGCAATCCCGACCATCCCGCCAGCCGCGGGGCCTCGGACCTGTACGCGCAAGCGTCGATTCTGTCGCTGTACGACCCGGAGCGCTCGCAGACCATCCTCAACCGCGGCCAGGTGCGGCCGTGGGGCAGCCTGGTGGGGGCGATCAAGAAGGCCCTAGCACAACCGGGGAGCGGAGCCGGCTTGCGGATCCTGACCGGCGCAGTCTCGTCGCCGACGCTGGCGTCGCAGATCCAGCAAGTTCTGAAACTGTATCCCGGCGCTAAGTGGCACCAATGGGAGCCGAACCACCGGGACACGGCGCGGAATGGTGCGGTCATGGCCTTTGGGGAGCCGGTCGAAACTCACTACCACCTCGACAAGGCGGACGTGGTGCTTACGCTGGATGCCGACTTCATGTCGGCGGCCGGCCATCCGGATTTCATGCGGCTGTCGCGCGACTTCATGCAGCGCCGGCGCGATCCCAAGCAGGGCATGAGCCGGTTGTACGCGCTGGAGAGCACGCCCAGCAACACCGGCGGCAAGTCCGACCACCGGCTGGGTGTGCGCGCTTCGGAGGTACAGCTGCTGGCGCGGGCCATCGCCGGCAGGCTGGGCATCGTTTCCGCCGGTCCGGCGGAGGTCGTCCACGAGAAGTGGATCGAAGTGCTGGTCAAGGACATGCAGTCGGCGCGCGGTCGGTCTGTCGTGATTCCCGGCGAGCACCAGACCGCTGAGGTGCACGCGCTGGCGCACGCCATGAACGCGGCGCTGGGCAATGTCGGCCAGACGGTCACCTACACGGAATCGGCGCTGGCACAATGGGTGGACAGCAGGGCGTCTTTACGCGAACTGGTCAGCGACATCAACGCGGGCAAGGTCAGCCTGCTGCTGATGCTTGGCGTGAACCCCGTGTATGACGCACCTGCCGACCTCGGTTTAGCCGAAGCGCTCAAGAAAGTCGGGCTGAAGATCCATCTCGGTCTGTATGTGGACGAGACCGCCGCCGCCTGCGACTGGCACCTCCCCGAGGCGCACTACCTCGAACATTGGAGCGATGTCCGCAGCTTTGACGGCAGCGTGTCCATCGTGCAGCCGCTGATCGCGCCGCTCTACAGCGGGCGCAGCGCCCACGAACTGTTGGCAGCCCTGACCGTCAGCACGGAGCAGTCTAGCTATGACATCGTGCGCGCCTACTGGCGAAGCCAGTACAAGGACGCCGATTTCGAGAGTGCCTGGCGGCGCTGGCTGCACGACGGCCTGCTCGCCAACTCCGGCTTCACTCCGAAACAACTTTTCGCCAAGACTCCCAGCCTGCCGGCGGAGATGAAGCCGGCGGTGCAGGGCATCGAGGTCATCTTCCGCCCCGACCCGACCCTCTACGACGGCCGCTTCGCCGCCAACGGCTGGCTGCAGGAGGTCCAGAAGACGGTCAGCACCCTCACCTGGGAGAACGCCGTGATGGTGGGCGCGCGCATGGCACAGCGCGAGGGCTTGCAGTACGGCGACGTGGTCGATCTCGACTATGGCGGCAAGACCATGCGCGGGCCGGTGTACATCCTGCCTGGACATCCCGACCATTCGGTGACCGTACACCTCGGCTACGGCCGGACGCGGGCGGCACTCGCCGGCACCGCCAAGGGCTTCGATGCCTATCCGCTGCGCACCAGCAGCGCGCCCTGGTTCGGCGGCGGCGCCAGCCTGCGCAAGGCCGGGGAGCGGATCACTCTGGCGACGGTCCGCAACCATCATGTGATGGACATCAGCGAGCTGGGCAAAGAGGCAGCTGCGCGCGAGGTCGTGCGCTCGGCCACGCTCGACGAGTTCCGCAAGGACCCGAACTTCGCCCGCGGCGATGAGCCGGCGGAAGCCATGACCATGTACACACCCTATCACTACGAGGGCTACGCCTGGGGCATGGCCATCGACATGAACGCCTGCATCGGCTGCAACTCGTGCGTAGTGGCCTGCCAGTCGGAGAACAACATCCCGGTGGTAGGGCGCGAGCAGGTCATCAACTCGCGCGAGATGCACTGGCTGCGTATCGACGCCTACTACCAGGGCGATCCCGACAACCCCAAGCTCTACTTCCAGCCCGTGCCCTGCATGCAGTGCGAGAACGCGCCCTGCGAGCTGGTGTGTCCGGTGGGCGCCACCGTCCACAGCTCCGAGGGGCTGAACGACATGGTCTACAACCGCTGCGTGGGGACGCGCTATTGCTCCAACAACTGTCCCTACAAGGTGCGGCGCTTCAACTTCCTGCTGTTCCAGGACTGGGAGTCGCCCAGCCTGAAGCTGATGCGCAATCCGGACGTCAGCGTGCGCAGCCGCGGGGTGATGGAGAAGTGCACCTACTGCGTGCAGCGCATCAACGCCGGGCGCATCGAGGCCGAGACCCAGGACCGCAAGGTGCGGGACGGGGAGATCCAGACGGCGTGCCAGCAGGCGTGCCCCACCCAGGCCATCGTTTTCGGCGACATCAACGACAAGGGGAGCGCGGTGGCGCGCTGGAAGCAGGACCCCCGGAATTACGGCCTGCTGGCCGAGCTCAACACCCGGCCCCGCACCACGTACCTGGCGGAGGTCCGCAATCCCAGCCCCGAGCTGCACGAGACGGGCATCGGCAGGGCGCACGAAGGTCCCCACCCGATGAACCGCGAGGAGCACAAGTAGATGCCCGAGAAGCCGAGCCATCCGCTGCCGGGCAAAGCTCCAGTGCTCGAGCCGGGACACACCTTCGGGACGATCACCGACAAGATCAGTTCCATCGTGCTGACCCGCCGGGTGTCGCTCGGCTGGCTGGTGGGCTTCGGCGTCGGCGCGGGCCTGGCGGGCGTGCTGCTGGTGGCCGTCAGCTACCTGTTCCTGAAGGGCGTCGGGATCTGGGGCATCGACATGCCGGTGGCGTGGGGCTTCGCCATCGTCAATTTCGTGTGGTGGATCGGGATCGGGCACGCGGGCACGCTGATCTCGGCCATCCTGCTGCTGCTCAAGCAGCAGTGGCGCAACTCCATCAACCGCTTCGCCGAGGCCATGACCCTGTTCGCGGTGATGTGCGCCGGGATGTTCCCGGTGCTGCACCTGGGGCGGCCGTGGCTGGCCTACTGGCTCTTCCCCTATCCCAACACCATGAACATCTGGCCGCAGTTCCGCAGCCCGCTGGTGTGGGACGTGTTCGCGGTCTCGACCTACTTCACGGTGTCGCTGCTGTTCTGGTTCGTGGGCCTGATCCCCGACCTGGCGACCCTGCGCGACCGCGCCACCAACCGCGTCACCCGGGCCGCTTACGGGTTCCTGGCCATGGGATGGCGGGGCTCGGCGCGACACTGGAAGCGCTACGAATCGGCCTACCTGCTGCTGGCCGGACTGGCGACCCCGCTGGTGCTCTCGGTGCACACGGTGGTGTCGTTCGATTTCGCGGTCTCCATCGTGCCCGGGTGGCACACCACCATCTTCCCGCCCTACTTCGTCGCCGGCGCCATCTACTCCGGCTTCGCCATGGTGGTGGTGATGGCCATCCCCATCCGCCACTTCTACGGGCTGCAAGACATGATCACCGAGCGCCACCTGGAGAACTCCGCCAAGGTCATGCTGGCCACCGGCCTGATCGTCGCCTACGGATACTTCATGGAAGTCTTCATGGCCTGGTTTGGCGGCAATCACTTTGAGCAGTACATGATCTTCAACCGCATGCGCGGGCCGTACGCGGTGCTCTACTGGTGCCTGATCCTGTTCAACGTCGCCATCCCGCAGCTGCTGTGGGTGCGCCCGATCCGCAAGAGCCCCTTCTGGCTGTTCATCCTCTCGCTGGACGTGCTGGTCGGGATGTGGCTGGAGCGGTTCGTGATTGTCATCACCAGCCTGCACCGCGACTACCTGCCGTCGTCGTGGGGCATGTACTGGCCGACGGTGTGGGACTGGGCAACCTACGTGGGGACCATCGGCTTCTTCGTGATGTGCATGTTCCTGTTCATCCGCTTCCTGCCCATGATCTCCATCTTTGAGATGCGCACGCTGCTGCCGGAAGCGGAAGTGGAGGCTGGAGATTGAAGCGCCCGCCGATCCATGGCCTGATGGCCGAATTCGATAACGCCAGCGACCTGGTGCAGGCGGCGCACCGCGCCTACCAGGCCGGTTATCGCCGCATGGACGCCTACAGCCCCTTCCCCATCGAGGAACTGAGCGAGGCCATCGGATTCCATCACACCAACGTGCCCCTGGTGGTGCTGATCGGCGGCCTGCTGGGCGGGCTGAGCGGCTACCTGATGCAGTACTGGGTCTCCGCCCTCAATTACCCGCTGAACGTCGCCGGGCGCCCGCTGAACTCGTGGCCGGCGTTCATCGTGGTGACCTTCGAGATGACCATCCTGGGGGCGGCGCTGTTCGCGGTGCTGGGGATGCTGGCCCTGAACGGCCTGCCCATGCCCTATCACCCGGTGTTCCACGTGGAACGTTTCGCCTTCGCCAGCAAGGACCGCTTCTTCCTGTGCATCGAGGCCCGCGACCCCAAGTTCGACCGCAAGGGTACCGAGGATTTCCTGCGCTCGCTGAGCCCGCGCGAGGTCACGGAGGTGCCGCATTAAACGGACGGCGCCCATCCTGTTGCTCGCGTCGCTCGGCTTGTCGCTCATGACCGGCTGCCGCCTCGACATGCACAACCAGCCGAAGTACATCCCGCTGCGGGAGAGCGAGTTCTTCGCCGACGGCCGTTCCGGCAGGCCGCTGGTGCCGGGCACCGTGCCGCGCGGCGAGCTGCGCGACGACGCCTCGTACTACACCGGGCTGGTCGGCGACAAGCTGCTCGACACCATGCCGGTGCCGGTGAACAAGGACTTGCTGAAGCGCGGGCAGGAGCGCTTCAACATCTTCTGCGCGCCCTGCCACTCGGCGCTGGGCGACGGCCAGGGGACGATCGCGCGCCGCGGCTACCTGAAGCCTCCCAGCTTCCACGATGACCGCCTGCGCGACGCGCCCCTGGGGCACTTCTACCGCGTCATGACGTATGGCTCCGGGGCGATGCCCGATTATGCGCAACAGATCCCGCCCGCCGACCGCTGGGCCATCGTGGCCTACATCCGCGCGCTGCAACTCAGCCAGGCGGCGCCTGCCAGCGACGTGCCCGAGCGCGACCGGCCGTTGCTGGGCCAGCCGCCCAGCAAGGGCGAAGCCGCTCCGGCGAAGACGGGGCCGGTTGGAGGAGAAGAAAAGAAGTGAACGCTTTCACCCAACCGAACTTCGAGCTGATGGCGCCGCGCGAGCTGACCGGAAAGATGCGGCGGCGTTCGCTCCTCGCCGGGGCGATCGGCGCCATCGCGCTGCTGATCGGCGTCTTTGTGGACCCGGCCCAGTTCTTCCGCTCTTATCTCCTGGGATACGTGCTGTGGATCGGCATCACCCTGGGCTGCCTGGCGCTGCTGATGTTGCAGCACCTGAGCGGCGGCCAGTGGGGCTTCCTGATCCGCCGTCCGTGTGAGGCCGCGACCCGCAACTTCCTGCTCATGCTGGTGCTGTTCGTGCCGCTGTTCTTCGGGCTGGGGCATCTGTACCACTGGTCGCAGGCCTCGGAGTTGGCCCACGACCTAGTGCTGCGCAACAAGCTGATATGGCTGCGCACGCCCTGGTTCGTGGCCCGCGTGTTCATCTACTTCTTCATCTGGATCGCCCTCTCGGTCGTGCTGAACCGGCTCTCGCTGGCGCAGGACCGCGCCGGCGAGGACGCCCCCGAACGGGTGAGCATCCGCCGCACCTTGCAGGGGATCAGCGGCCCGGGCCTGGTGCTGTGGGCCCTGACCGTCACCTTCATGTCGATCGACTGGGTGATGTCGCTGGACCCGCACTGGGCCTCGACCATCTACGGCCTGCTGTTCATGGCGGGACAGGGGCTTTCGGCGCTGGCGCTGATGATCGTCGTGCTGCTGATCCTGCGCAAGTACCCGCCGTTCGCCCAGATCGTCGCGCCCGTGCACTTCCACGACCTGGGCAAGCTGCTGCTGGCCTTCGTGATGCTGTGGGCTTACTTCGCCTACTCGCAGTTCCTGATCATCTGGGCGGGAAACCTGCCGGAGGAGATTCCCTGGTACCTGGGACGCACCCATGGCGGATACCGGCTGGTGGCCTTCGTGATCATCCTTTTCCACTTCGCGCTGCCCTTCGCCATGCTGCTGTCGCGCGACCTGAAGCGGAATGGCCGCAAGCTGGCGCTGGTGGCGTCGCTGCTCATCGTGATGCGCTGGCTCGACCTGTTCTGGCTGATCGCGCCCAACCCGCTGCCCGGCGCCGCCCACGGCATCGGGTTCTCCTGGATGGACATCGCCGCTCCGCTGGCCATCGGCGGACTGTGGCTGGCGACCTTCTTCTGGCAACTGGAGGCCCAGCCGCTGGTGGCGGTGCGCGACCCGCTGTTCAGCGCCCTGTTGGCCAAGGAACACGTTCATGACTGAGCATCACCACGAACCCGACCTCTCCAGCCTGCGCAATCCGGGTGTCAGTTACGAACCCAGCGATGCCAGTGTGCGCGGCGTGGTGTGGTTCCTCGTGGTCCTGACCCTGGCCGGGATCCTGATCCATCTGGTGCTGGTCGGGCTCTACAAGCTCCTGGCCGGGCCGGGGGTGTCGCTCGAACTGCACCAGGCGGCGGGGTCGGTCTATGCCAAGCCGCCGCAGCCGCCGGAGCCGCGCCTGCAAGCCGACGCGGTAGTGGAAAACAACCAGATGCGGGAGCAGGAAGAGCAGCGCCTGACCAGCTATGGCTGGGTGGACCAGGCGGCCGGAGTGACCCACATCCCCATCGAGCGCGCCATGGACCTGGTGGCGCAGCGCGGCATTCCGGCGCGGCCGCCGCAGCCCGCCACCCAGTATCGCGAGACTTTGAACATGGGCGTCCCGGCGCCGGGAGGCATGGCCGTCCCGGCCGCGGAGGCGCAGAAACGCACACCGCCTCAAAAGTAGGAGTCATGCAACAAGGATTCATCAAGACGATGGCATTCATGGCGGCCCTGCTGCTGCCGCTGGCGGGCCGCGCCGACGACCGGCGCCTGGTCCCGCCGGAGAAAGACACGCGCCCCTTGCTCCTGCAGAAGGTCTCTTTCGACCAGAAGCTGGGCGCGCAGCTCCCGCTCGACCTCAAGTTCCGCGACGAGTACGGCAACCAGATCGCGCTCGGGCAATATTTCCACCAGAAGCCGGTGATCCTCAGCCTGGTCTATTACCAGTGTCCCATGCTGTGCACGCAGGTGCTGAATGGGATGGTGAGCGCCTTCCTGCCGCTGAGCTTCAGCGCCGGCAAGGAGTTCGAAGTCGTCACCGTCAGCTTCGATGCGCGCGAGACGCCGGCGATGGCGGCCGCCAAGAAGGAAACGTACCTCAAGCGCTACCGGCGGCCCTCGGCCTACGACGGCTGGCACTTCCTGACCGGCGACCAGGCCTCGATCGACGCCCTCACCCAGGCGGTCGGCTTCCATTACGCCTTCGACCCCAAGCTGAACCAGTTCGCGCACGCCAGCGGCATCATGGTCATCACGCCCGAGGGCAGGATCGCCCAGTACTATTACGGCATCGAGTATTCGTCGCGCGACCTGCGGCTGGGCCTGGTCGAGGCCTCGAAGAACAAGATCGGCACGCTGGTGGACCAGGTGCTGCTCTACTGCTACCACTACGATCCGGCGCAGGGACGCTACGGCGCCATCGCCATGCGCATGATGCGGCTGGGCGGCGTCGCCACTGTGCTGCTGCTGGGCGGGTTCATGATCGTCATGTTCCGCCGCGACGCCCGCGCCGCTCCGGGGAGGGCCGGCTAGCCTATGTGGCAGAACTTCCCCTTGTTTCCGGCGCAGGCCTCCACTCAGGCGGGCAAGACCGACGCGCTCTATTTCTTCCTGATCGCGGTGACCGCGTTCTTCACCGTGCTCATCTTCCTGACCATCCTGGTGTTCGCCATCAAGTACCGCCGGTCGGTCCACCCCAAGGCAGTGCCGATCGAGGGCAACAACGTCCTGGAAGCCGGGTGGTCGCTGCTGCCGCTGGCCATCGCCATGGTGATGTTCGTCTGGGGAGCATGGGTGTACTTCAGTTACGCCAGCGTTCCCAAGAACGCCATCCAGGTGTTCGGGGTCGGCAAGCAGTGGATGTGGAAGTTCCAGCACGCGGACGGGCAGCGCGAGATCAATGAGCTGCATGTGCCGGTGGGGCAGCCGGTGGCGGTCACGCTGATCTCGCAGGACGTGATCCACAGCTTCTTCGTCCCCGCCTTCCGGGTGAAGATGGACGTGCTGCCCAACCGCTACCGCACCGTCTGGTTCCAGGCCACGCAGGCGGGGAGCTATCACCTGTTCTGCGCCGAGTACTGCGGCACCCAGCACTCCGGGATGATCGGCCAGGTCGTGGTCATGGAGCCGGCGGACTACGAGCGCTGGCTGACGCAGAACGGCGAAGGCTCGATGGCCTCGTCGGGCGAGAAGCTTTTCCGGCACTACGGCTGCATCAGTTGCCATCGCGCCGACAGCGGCCAGCGGGGCCCGGACCTCGCCGGGCTGTTCGGCAAGCAGGTGTTCCTGAGCGACGGACGCTCCCTGCTGGCCGACGAGAACTACATCCGCGAATCCATCCTCGACCCCAAGGCCAAGATCGTGGCCGGCTTCCAGCCCATCATGCCCACTTTCCAGGGGCAGGTGAACGAAGAGGAGATGCTGCAGCTGGTGTCGTACATCAGGTCGCTGAAGCAGATGCCGCTGAACGTCAACCCGGACGCCGACATCCCCTCGCCGGAGATGCGGCGCCGCAACCCCGAGGTCCAGCCTGGCCCGGGTGAACCGATGAAGGTCCCGAACCAATGAGCACCGTCGCCCAAACCGCAGCCCCGCCGCGCGAGCACTACCTGAACATCGAGTACGGCATCAAGTCGTGGCTGCTGACCACCGACCACAAGCGCATCGGGCTGCTGTACCTGATGGCGATCACGTTCTTCTTCTTCATCGGCGGCGCCTTCGCCACCGTCATTCGCCTGGAGCTGATCACTCCCGCCGGCGACCTGCTCACCTCCGACACCTACAACAAAATGTTCACCATGCACGGGATCATGATGGTGTTCTTCTTCCTGATCCCGTCGGTGCCGGCGGTGCTGGGCAACTTCCTGGTGCCGCTGATGATCGGGGCCAAGGACCTTGCCTTCCCCAAGATCAATCTGCTGAGCTGGTACCTGCTGATGGCCGGCGGGATGATCACGCTGTACTCGGTGATCGCCGGCGGCGTGGACACCGGCTGGACCTTCTACACGCCCTTCAGCACCACGTTCTCCAATACCCACGTGATCGGGGCGGCGGTGGGCATCCTGGTCGCCGGCTTCTCCTCGATCTTCACCGGGCTGAACTTCATCGTCACCATCCACCGCATGCGGGCGCCGGGGATGACCTGGTTCCGCCTGCCGCTGTTCCTGTGGTCGAACTACGCGGCTTCCATCATCATGGTGCTGGGCACGCCGGTGGTGGCCATCACCATCGTGCTGGTGGCGCTGGAGCGCGCCTTCCATATCGGCATCTTCAATCCCGCCCTGGGCGGCGATCCGGTGCTCTTCCAGCACATGTTCTGGTTCTACTCGCATCCCGCGGTGTACATCATGGTCCTGCCCGCCATGGGAGTGACCAGCGAACTGATCAGCACCTTCTCCCGCAAGACCGTGTTCGGATACAAGTTCGTGGCCTTCGCCAGCGTGGCCATCGCGGTCTTCGGCTTCCTGGTGTGGGCGCACCACATGTTCGTGGCCGGCATCTCGGTCTATGCCGCGATGATCTTCTCCATCCTGAGCTATCTGGTGGCCATTCCCTCGGCGGTCAAGGTCTTCAACTGGACGGCTACGCTCTATAAGGGCTCGATCTCCTACCGCACGCCCATGCTCTATGCCTTCGGCTTCATTGGGCTGTTCACCATCGGCGGCCTGACCGGCCTGTTCCTGGCCTGCCTGGGTGTGGACGTGCACGTCACCGACACCTACTTCATCGTCGCCCACTTCCACTACATCATGGTCGGGGGGACAGTGATGGCCTACCTGGGCGGGCTGCACTACTGGTGGCCCAAGATGACGGGCCGCATGTATCCCGAGGGCTGGGCCAAGCTCTCGGCGCTCATCATCTTCCTCGGCTTCAACCTGACGTTCTTCCCCCAGTTCGTCGTGGGCTACCTGGGGATGCCGCGGCGCTACCACGCCTATCCCCCCGAGTTCCAGGTGCTGAACGTGATGTCGAGCGCGGGGGCATCGATCCTGGCGGTGGGCTACGTATTGCCGATGATCTATTTCGTGTGGTCATTGCGTTACGGGGAGCGTGCCGGTTCGAATCCGTGGGGCGCCACCGGCCTGGAGTGGCAGACCACTTCGCCGCCGCCCACCCACAACTTCCACGAGACGCCGGTCGTGGAGCAAGAGCCGTACGATTACGAGGCGTTGCCGGAGGTCGAGTTTGTCGCATAGCGAACCATCGGTGCTCCAGGTTCCCGAGCTGCAGAGCCACTTCGGTGACATGGCGCAGCAGAAGGAAAGCGCCACCTTCGGCATGTGGCTGTTCCTGATCACCGAGGTCATGTTCTTCGGCGGCCTGTTTTGCGCCTACCTTGTGTACCGCCTGCAGTACTTCGGGGCCTTCGCGGCGGGCAGCCAGACGCTGGACATCAGGCTCGGGGCCCTGAATACCGCAGTGCTGCTGGCCAGCTCGTTCACCATGGTCCTGGCCGTCCACGCCGCCAAGATCGGCAGCCGCAAGCTGCTGGTGTGGTTCCTGGTGGCGACCATGTTCTTTGGCGCCGTCTTCCTCGGCATCAAGGCGGTGGAGTGGCACGAGAAATACGAGAAGCACCACATTCCCGGCCCGGACTTCCACTTCGAGGAGACGCTCACCGGCCACTCGCCCATGGTGGTGGACGAGCGCCACGCCCAGCTCTTCTTCGGCTTTTATTTCGCCATGACCGGCATGCATGCGCTGCACATGGTCATCGGCATGGGGTTGCTGACCTGGCTGCTGATCGCGGGCGCGCGCGGCGCCTACACCCCCGAGTATCACAACCCGGTGGAGAACGTGGGCCTGTACTGGCATTTTGTGGACATCATCTGGATCTGGCTGTTCCCGCTGCTGTACCTGATCAGCCGGCACTACTGAGGAGAAACATGTCGAGCGAGACCGTCACCGGACCCCGGACCTTCGCCGTGATCTTCGTCGCGCTGCTGGCGCTGACCGGCACGACCGTGTGGGTGGCGTTCGTCAACCTGGGCTGGTTCAACCCGGTGGCCGCCCTGGCGATCGCCTGCGCCAAAATGCTGCTGGTGGCCCTGTTCTTCATGGAGGTCCGCCACAGCAGCCGCATCACCAAGATCGCGGTCAGCGCCGGGTTGTTCTGGCTGCTGATCCTGCTGGCGCTCACCTTGAGCGACTACCTGACGCGCTGGTGGCCCGCTTGACCAGCGACTAGCGTTTGGCGAGGGGCGGCAGGATCACTCGCATGGCGCGCGGGGCGACGGTCACTTCCACCGGCGTCTGGCAGATGAATTCGCCATCCGCATAGACATCGAGCGTCGTTTCCGTTTCCACCCTTACCCGTTCCGCCTGGAAATACTCGACCTCCTTGATCCCGACGTGCTTGCCGGAGAAGACGGTGGGGAAGAGTCGCAGCAGCCGTGCCTTGCCGACCTGACGCACGAAGCAGACATCGAGCAGGCCGTCCTCGAGCCGCGCCGTGGGCGTGATGCGCATGCCTCCGCCGTAGGATTGGGCATTGCCGAAGGCCACGAACATTGCAGGCTCGCTGATCCTGCGTGAGACAGGCGCCCCCGCCTGTCCTTCCATCAAGCCAGCCGAGGGCGGCTGGCCTACACCACACTCGACCGTGATCTTCTGCGGTTTGAACGCCGCCACCGCTCCGATCACCGCTGCGATATACCCGCCGTTCGCCCGCAGCCAGCGCGGCATGGCATTGGCGCGGCGGTTGGCCTCCGAGTCCAGTCCGACCCCGCCGACACAACAGAAGTAGGAGACGAACTTGGGCGCATCGCCCTCGAGGCGGCTGATCATGCCCAGGTCGATGCGGCGGGAACGCTCGGCGCCGCTGCAGAAGCCGCGCCAGGCGGCCAGCGCGGCCGCCATCGTGCCGAATCCCAGAGCCCGGTGGAAGTCGTTGCCGCTGCCCAGCGGCACCGGC
>DATKKJ010000171.1 GCA_035543055.1 Terriglobales bacterium
GAAGACCCCGCGACAGTGGCCGATGGTGTCGCGCACCGCGCCGTGCACCTGGGGCATGCAGCGCAGCGAGTAGGCGTCCTGCACCCGGCCGCAGTTCTTGTGCGATTCCAGGATCTGGCTGCCGCTGATCATGCGGGTCAGATTCTCCGCCGTCGTGACCTGCCCGGCGTGGGGCCGCGCCTTGTGGATGCGCGGGTCGAAGGCCCGGATACTGCCGCACAAGGAGTCGAGCGTGAGGGCGCCGATCACGTCGGCGGAATCGGCCAAGGTCTCTGCCGCCAGCACCGCCAACGTGCCCACCGCCAGCATGGCCTGGGTGCCATTAATGAGCGAAATGGCTTCCTTGGCTTCGAGGACTAGCGGATCGACGTCGGCCAGCTTGAGCGCCTGCGCCCCGGAGACTCGGCGGTGCGGCGGGTCGGCGGCGCGGCGGGCTTTGCGGGCGACGAACGCCTCGCCTTCGCCGATCAGCACCAGCGCCAGATGCGCCAGCGGCGCCAGGTCTCCGCTCGCCCCCACCGAGCCCTGGCAGGGGACCGCCGGGTGCACGCCGCGGTTGAGCAGCTCGCAGAGCTTGTCGATGACCTCGGCGCGCACGCCGGAGAATCCTTTGGCCAGGGAATTGGCCCGCAGCAGCATCATGGCGCGCACTTCGGGCTCGGGGAGTGGCTCGCCCACGCCCACCGCGTGCGAGCGCAGCAGGTTCACCTGCAGTTCGCGGACCTGCTCCGGCGCGATGCGCACATCGCTCAGCTTGCCCACCCCGGTGGTGACTCCGTACGCGACCCGATCGTTCTCGATCAGGTCATCCACCACGGCCCGGGCGCGCTCCACCGCCCGCCGCGCGTCCGGAGCCAGCAGAACCGGACGCCGCTCGTACACCACTTCCTTCAGGTCTTCGAGGGTGAGATCGTTGCCGGTGAGATGAAGTGCCTTCATGAAATCTTTCAGTAGAGACGCCCGTCAGGGCGTCTCAAGCCAAACCGCCTTATGAATCCGATCAGCGGAGACGCCCTGACGGGCGTCTCTACCATGCACCGTTACGTACGTCTCAATCCAAGTGCCTTGAATCCTCTTACCGTCGGCTCCACGCCCTGGAACCCGAACTCCAGCAGCGCCCCGTTCAGGTCGGGGAAAAGTTCCATGCCGATGACCTCGACATCCTGCAGCGGCGGATCCCCGTGCTTGCCGCGTTGCGCGACGATGCTGGCCACCACGCCGATGAACTCCTGGGTGTCGAGCGGGTAGTCGGGGACGTCGAAGAGCGTGATGCGCTTGCGCGTGTCCGGTTCCTTCTCCCAGAGCCACTCGGTGGCCGCGCGGTTGGTGGTGGAGTTCAGTGCCCAGATGGGGGCGTGCTCTACCAGTCCCTGCAGACGCTCGCCGAATTCCGGGTCGAGCACCAGCGCCACCGCCGGCCCCGCACTTTTTTCCGCTTTGTGTTGCGGCTCAGGAGCGCTCATTCATGGCTCACGCAGGCGGCGAACGCCTGCTGGTATTTTTCCGGCATCTCGCGCCGTTGCATGTTCACGTCGGTGACCAGGTGCGTGGTCTCGCCCTCGGCCAGCACGGTGCCGTCCGCGGCGCGCAACACCTCGTAGCCGAAATGGATCAACGATCCGCGCACATTCCGCACCTTGGTCCGGATCAGGATGTCGTCATCGTAATACGCCGGGGCCTTGTAGCGGCAGCGGGCATCCACGACGACAATGTAGCAGCCGTCCTCCTGCTCCATCTGCTTGTAGTTGAAACCCAGGGCCCGCATCGCTTCCACCCGTCCCACTTCGAACCAGATGATGAAGTTGGAGTGGTACACGACGCCCATCTGGTCGGTCTCGGCGTAGCGGACGCGTAGCCGTGCCTCGAAGGTGCGTCCGCTCATTCGCCGCTCCACTTCGGCTTGCGCTTTTCCAGGAAGGCGGTGATGCCTTCGCGGAAGTCGGCGGTGGTGCGGATGCGGGCATTGTCCTCGACCGCCTGTGCCATCTGCTCGTCCAGCGCCTTGGCGATGAATCCGTTGATCAGCTTCTTGCTGAGCCGCACCGACGACGGCGAGTTCTCCATGAGCAGGCGTGCCAGCTCCAGCGCCCGCGGCATCAGGCGCTCCGGCTCGACGATCTCGTTGACCAGGCCGTAACGGTGGGCCTCGGCGGCGTCGAAGAGGCGGCCGGTCATCAGCAGGTCACGCGCGATCTTGTGCCCCACCTGCCACACCAGGATCGACGACACGATCGCCGGCACGAACCCGATCTTCACTTCGGTGTACCCGTACTTGGCGTCGGCCACCGACAGGGTGAAGTCGCACATGGTGGCGATGCCCGTGCCGCCGGCGATGGCGTGGCCGTTTACCGCCGCGATCATCGGCTTGGGAAAATCGTAGATGCGGCGGAACAGCCGGGCCATGGTCGCCGAATCCTGCACATTCTGCTCGTGGCTGCGCCCCAGCAGCTTCTTCAGGTCCTCGAGGTCGAGCCCCGCGCAGAAGGCTTTTCCGGCCCCGGTGATGATGATGACTTGCGCCGCTGATCTCTCGGCGTGGTCCAGCGCCTGCATCAGCTCATCCACCAGTTCGAAGCTGACCGCGTTGCGCTTGTCGGGACGGTTCAAGGTGATGACTGCGACGCCGTCCTGCTCGGAATAGATGATCGTCTTGAGTTCCATCGAAACCCTATCTCACCGCAGAGTACGCAGGGATCGCAGAGCTTTTCCCAATGTTTCTTCTGCGTTCTCTGCGACCTCTGCGGTTAATTCTTACTGCGCGGGCCCCGCCACCTTCGTCGCGATGTCCGCGGACATCCGCGTCACCGGCTCCAGCGGCTTGCCCAGCACATTCACGCCGCGCTGTCGCATGGCCTCGATGACTTTTTCGGTGGGGAGATTTCCCACCAGCAGGTCCTGGGCAAACGGACAGCCGCCCAGGCCGCCCACCGCGGCATCGAAGCGGCGGACGCCGACATCGTACGCGGCCAGCACCTTCTCCAACGCATCGCCGGGACGGCTATGCAGGTGGACGCCGACCTCCATGTGCTCGTACTGGCTCAGCACCGGCTCCAGCAGCCCACGGATCTGCTGCGGCGTCGCCAGCCCGACGGTGTCGGCCAGCGACACCTGCGTGATATCCATGTCGGCGATCAGGCCGACCGCCTCCGTCACTTCCTCCACATTCCACAGGTCGCCGTAGGGGTTGCCGAAGGCCATGGAGATGTACACCACGGTGTCGAGTTCGGCCTGGCTGGCCATCTGCTTGATCTTTTCCAGTTCCTCCAGCGCGCTCTCCGGGGTCTGGTTCTGGTTGCGCTGCAGGAACGTCGGCGAGACCGAATAGGGGAACCCCACGGTGCGCACCGCCTCCGTGCCGATCGCGCGCTCGACCCCTTTCAGGTTCACCACGATGCCGATGATCTCCACGTCGTCGGGCGGATCGAGTTGCTCCAGCACCATCTCGGAGTCGGCCATCTGCGGCACCGCCTTGGGCGACACGAACGATACTGCATCGATGTGCTTGAACCCCGCCCCGATCAGCGCGCGCAGGTACTGGACCTTGACCTCGGTCGGGATCTGCCCCTTCAGCCCCTGCCAGGCGTCGCGCGGGCACTCGATCAATTTGATTGCGTCTGGCATGTTACTGAATGCCTTTTATGAAAAAAGCACTGGTGATGTACAGCACGACCATCGCACCGACTAATGCCGCACGAAGCCATATGGGGCCACGCCTGCTCGCTACCAGCAGCGCTAGCGCAAGGGAACCAATGACTGCTCCGAATACCCAGTCACTCAATCTGTGAGAACTGAGTAGCCCCGACGACACCACGAACCAAAGAAACAACAGCCCTGCCATGAAGCAGAGGAGACTCAATATATCGTCAGCCGTTTTGCGCCTATTTCCTGCCAGAAGGGCCATGTATCTATCCGCGACAATCCGCGAGAAATGAAGTTACGTTTGCAGCACCCCGACTTTGAACTCCCGTACCTCGGGGTTCAGGTTGGCCACTTCCAGCGCCTGGATCAGGGCCTCGCGCGTTTCCATGGGGTCGAGGATGCGGTCGATCCACAGCCGCGCTGCGCCGTAGCGGGGATCGGTCTGCTCATCGTAGGTCGCCTTCACCGAATCGAAGAGCACCTTCTTTTCTTCGTCGCTCAGCTTCTTGCCGCCGCGCTCCAGCTGCTTCACCTTGATCTCGACCAGCGTGCCCGCCGCCGACGCCCCCGCCATCACCGCGTACTTGGCGCTCGGCCAGGCGAACAGGAAGCGAGGATCGTAGGCTTTGCCGCACATGGCGTAGTGTCCGGCGCCGAACGTGCCGCCGATGATGACCGCGATCTTGGGCACCACCGAGTTCGACACCGCGTTCACCATCTTGGCGCCCGCCTTGATGATCCCGCTCCATTCCGCGTGCTTGCCCACCATGAATCCGTTGACGTCGTGGAAGAAGACCAGCGGCACCAGGTTCTGGTTGCAATCCATGATGAAGCGCGCCGCCTTCTCCGCCGACTCGGTATAGATGACCCCGCCGAACTCGAGGCGCTTGTGTCCTTCCTTGTCCTTCATGTGGACGTGCGTCTTCTGGTTGGCCACGATGCCCACCGCGTAGCCGCCGATGCGCGCGAAGCCGCACAGCACCGTCTCTCCGTATTCCGGTTTGTACTCGTCGAAGCGGCTGCCGTCCACAATGCGGGCCAGGATCTCCTTGGTGTCGTACTGCCCGGAGGGGTCGGCCTCGAAGATGCCGTAGAGTTCCTCGGCATCGTAGAGCGGGGGCTCGCTCTTGGCGCGGTCGAAGGGCCCGCGCGGGCGCTCGCCCATCTTCTCTACCAGCGAGCGGATGCGGGCGATGCAGGCCTCGTCGTTGGGCTCGCGATAGTCGATGGTGCCGGCGATCTGCGAGTGCATGGCGGCGCCGCCTAGTTCCTCGGGATCGGTCTTCTGCCCGATGGCCGCCTGCACCAGCGCCGGCCCCGCCAGGAACAGGCCGCTGCCATCGGTCATCAGGATGTGATCGCACATCACCGGCAGGTACCCGCCGCCGGCCACGCACATGCCCATGATGGCGGCGATCTGCGGGATGCCCATGGCGCTCATCACCGCGTTGTTGCGGAAGACCCGGCCGAAATCGTCGGTGTCGGGGAAGACGTCTTCCTGCAAGGGTAGGAAGACGCCCGCCGAATCCACCAGGTAGATTGTCGGGATGTGATTGTCGATGGCGATGTTCTGCGCCCGGATGACCTTCTTGGCGGTCATGGGGAAGAAGGCGCCGGCTTTCACCGTGGCGTCGTTCACGATCAACATGAATTGCCGGCCGTGCACCCGCCCGATGCCAGTGACCACGCCGGCCGCCGGCGCGCCGCCCCACTCTTCGTACATCCCGTAGGCCGCGTAGATGCCGAGCTCGAACAGCTCGGTGCCGCGGTCGAGCAGCAGCGCGATGCGTTCCCGCGCCGTCAGCCGGCCCTTGTTGTGCTGGGCCTCGACGGCCTTCGCGCCCCCGCCCTCGCGGATCTTTTCCTCTTCGTTGCGCACCCGGGCCACCAGTTCGGCCATGGCCCGCATGTTCTTCTCGAAGCGCGGCGAGGTGGCGTCCACCTTGGTCTGCAGCAGGTTATTCGCGGATTCCTGGATACGGTCGGCCATCGGGTCCTTGCGTGAAACTGATAACCGTACATCAGCGCCCGCAAACTTGTCATCCCGAGCGGAGCGCATCCATTGATTGTCATCCCGAGCGAAGCGCTTTAGCGCGGAGTCGAGGGACCTTGTGGTGGGCTTTCCAAGAAAAACAGCCCGCTTTAGCGGGCGCCTGAAAATAGCCCACCACGAAGTGGTGGGTAGGCTCCAGCACCGGACGGAGCCCCTTCAGGGGCGATTCGAACAACGCCTTACCGCCTCCGCCAGCGGATTCTGCACCACTGCGTCCACCAACCCGAAGGCCAGCGCCTGCTGGGCGTGCAATTTCTCCGCAGCGATGAACATCTCCAGCGCCCGCGCTCGTCCCACCAGCCGCGGCAGCCGTTGCGTGCCTCCCCATCCGGTCATCAACCCCAGCGCCGCCCCGCGATGCCCGAACACGGCGTGCGGCGAGGCGATACGGAAGTCGCAGGCCAGCGCCAGGTCCAGCCCGCCTCCCATGCAATAGCCGTGCACCGCCGCGAACACCGGGGCGGGGAAGCGGTCGATCGCGTCCATCAGCGCCTGTCCCATCTTGCCGAAGACGAACGCCGACGGCCCGTCGAGCGCCACGATCTCGTTCAGGTCGGCGCCCGCGGAAAAGAATCTCTCGTTGCCGGTGATAATGAGTGGCTTGACCTCTCGCACGAGTTCGCGCACCGCCTTGGTCAGGGCCAGCACACAGGCCCGCGTCAGCCGGTTGGTGCCGTCCTCAGAAACCAGGCGCACAACGGCCGCCTCCGCCCGCTGCTCAACCGTGAAAGGAGGATTCACGTCGACATCTTACTTGGTCGGTGGTCTTGTTCCGATTTCAGAACAAGAATCACTTTTTTGTTGACATGTGGAAAATTCGGCTACTCTGCTCCCGTTTCCAAACTCAGGGAGGCCGAACCCGGGTGGCCGAGAACAGGGACACGGTAGCCGTTCAACAAGGCTCTAACCTCAAGGCGACTGCCGCCGCTCATTCTTCCGGATTCCCTCCGCCGACTGAATTCTCCGTTTCACGCCAGATCGCGCCCATTCCCTCAGGAAATCAGCATGCGTCGTCTTGCGGTTTTACTCGTATTCTCGATTCTTGCCCTCGCCTCCTCCTCCTCCTCCGCCAACTACGTCAGCGGCTTCACGATTAGTGGTACGCCTGTTGGCGGTAGCACTCAGCAGGCCAGCGCGACGGTAACAGTCACACGCAGCACCAATGATGCGCTCTCGATCCAGTTCGTCACGCCGCCAGGTGTGTCCGTCGTCTGTCCTCCGGGAACAGAGACTGGCTACGGCGGCTATTGCTACATGCCCGCCGGACAATCGACTTTCACCTATTACTTGGCAGCCGGCTGGGTCAGCAATGACACGACCGTAAACGTCACCGCCAAGAACAGCGGCAATCCTGGCGATTCCGGCGTGACAGCGCAGCTCACCATTCTTGCCATGAGGTCCTCGGTGTCGGTCTCTCCCGGCAGCGTCATTGGCGGCGGCGTAGACGCGGCCTCGGTTCACGTGACGGTTTCCGCCCCGCCAGCCAGCGACCTGAGCATCTATCTGACGCCGAGCCCGGCCTACGGGTCCTTTACCCCGAAAGGGTCCGTGAACAGCCCGCTATCAATCGCCAAAGGAAGCACGTCCGTCGACACCCTCTTCGTGGGCAGCACCGTCTCAACGGCCCAGCTGGTCACGATCACGCCCAGTGTCGGTCCCAATCCGGGGACCGCCCAGGTCACTGTCCTGCCGGGCACACCAGCGCCTCCCAAGCAGATGGGGCACTGTGTGGAGTGCGAACGAATGTTCGGCCATCCCATCGACGCCATCAGTGGCAACACCTGGATCCAACAGCAGGATTACTCCGTTCCTGGGCTGGGCGCGCTGGCCATCGTACGCACCTGGAACAGCCTCTGGACCGTCAACTCGCCTTGGCAGACGGCGGGCCTGTTCGGGCACAGTTGGACCAGTAATCTCGAAGAACACATCCAGGTCGTGAATCCAACCACGACGCTCTACTGGAGAGGCGACGGAAAGATCATCCAGTATGCCTACGACAGCATGAACCAGATATACGTGCTGGTTTCCCCGCCGGAAGAGCACATCGCCCTTACCTACGATCCGATCCTGCAGCAGTACACCGTGCAAAACGTGAATGGGGACCGCAGGCTGTTCACTAGCGCCGGTTACCTGACCGCCGTCCTTGACCGCAACAGCAACCAGACGACTCTTTCTTACGATGCCTCCAACCGCCTGACGCTGGTCACCGATCCGGCGGGCCGTACGCTCACCTTCACCTACGGCAGCCCGAGCTCCATGCAGGTGCAGAGCGTCGCCGATTCCGTCGGAACCGTAGCCACCTACACCTACGACGCCTCTTTACGCCTCACCCAGGTGACCTACGCGGACACGTACATCACCTTCACCTACGACACCAACTCTCTTCTGCTGAACGTCAAGGATTCGGCTGCAAAGATTCTCGAGGCCCACACTTACGACACTTCACGACGCGGCCTCACCAGCCAGCGGGCCAACGGCGTCGAAGCCGTCACCGTCTCCGGGTACAACACGAACTACACCTCCTTCGCCAACTCTCTCGGCGGGGGTTCACAGGCGTATTTCTACAAGCTGGGAACCGGTTACTACATCCGCAGCTACACCTCCTCCGGCTGCGCCACGTGCGGGGGCCCTGCGGCCAACGGCACCTTCCAATACTTACTCGATTCTGTCGGCAACCGCACCGGCATCATCGACCCGCTGAACCGCTGGACCTATCAATCCTTCGATTTACTCGGAAATCTGACCAGCTGGAAGCGCGGGGCCTCTTCCACCGACTACACGGAATGGGATTACACCTACAACGGCTTCGCCGAGGTGCTGACCGCCACCGATCCGCTGGGCTACACCACTACCAACACCTACGACGCCAACGGCAACCTGCTCACGACGACCACCCCGTCGCCCGACGGTGTCCAAGCAGGCAGTACCACCAGCTTCACGTATGACTCCCATGGCCTGCTGCTCACGGTCACCGATCCTCTCAACCACACCACCACCATGACCTACACCACCGCCGGGCTGGTCGCCACCGTTACCGACGCCCAGAGCAACGTCACCAGCTATCAATACGACGCGCGCGGGAATCGTACGTCCGTTACGGATGCCCTCTCGCACACCACGGCGTTTGCCTACGACTCCCGCAACCGGCTGACCACCATCACCTACCCCGACCAGACCACCAGCACCTTCGCCTACGACACCCGCGGCCGTCGTACTTCCGTAACCGATGGAAACAACAAGACCACGACGTATGCTTATGACGACGCCGACCGGCTGACCTCGGTCACCGACGCCGCCACCAACGTGACCCGCTACGGCTACGATAACGAGAGCCACCTGACGTCCATCACGGACGCCGCGAACCACACCACCAGCTTCACTTACAACGGCAATGGCTGGCTGAGCAAAACCACATTCCCCTCCACCCTCTATGAAACGTACACCTACGACTACATCGGCAATCTGCAGACCAAGGTCAACCGCAAATCCCAGCAGACCAGCTACTACTACGACAATTTCGACCGCCTCTCGTACAAGTACATCGGCAGCTACATCTGGTACTACTACGACAAGGCGGGGCGCCTGACCAAGGTCCAGGACGGCAACGGCAGCTGCTCCAGTGTCAGCTGTTACCAATTCGCCTATGACCGCATCGGACGGCTGACCCAGACCACGACCAATTACTCGTTCCTCAGTGGCCGCACCTATACGGTTTCCTACGCCTACGACGCCGCCGGGAACCGCACCTCGATGACCGACCCGGCCAACGGGGTCACCACTTACAGCTACGACTCGCTGAATCGGCTGACTGGCCTCACCGACTTCAACTCCAACAACTTCGGCTTCAGCTACGACGCGCTTTCGCGGCGCACCCAACTGACCCGGCCCAATGGCGTCAGCACCAATTACGCCTACGACAACCTGTCGCGCCTGCTGTCGGTCCTGCACCAGGTCGGGCTGACCACCGTTGACGGCGCAAGCTACACCTACGACAACGCCGGCAACCGCACCTCGAAGGTGAACCAGCTCACCGCCGTCACCGAGAACTACACCTACGACCAGATCTACCAGCTCACCCAGGTCGTCCAAGGGCTGAACACCACCGAGGCCTACACCTACGACCCCGTCGGCAATCGGCTCAGCACCGTCAGCGATTCCGGCTGGACGTACGACAGCTCGAATCACCTGACCTCGCGGCCTGGCGTCACCTACACCTACGACAACAACGGCAACACGGCGACCAAGGTAGACGCCTCGGGAACGACCACGTATGCCTGGGACTATCTGAACCGGCTGACCAGCGTGACGCTCCCCGGCTCGGGCGGGACGGTCACGTTCAAGTACGACCCGTTTGGAAGACGAATCCAGAAGGTGAGTCCCTCCGGTACGACTAACTATCTCTACGACGGGGCAAATGTAATTGAGGAGGTCGATGCGTCAGGAGCGGTGCTCGCGCGGTACGCGCAGAGCGCCAGCATTGATGAGCCTCTCGACTCGTCAACCGCGGCCGGAACCAGGTACTACGATGCTGAT